>NZ_JBFRNU010000005.1:0-78658 GCF_041471145.1 Vibrio sp. 10N.261.54.A5
AAACTTTTTTCAAGCGCTTGGCTTGGCTAATTTGGCTTGCTGATTCGTTCTGGTTTCCTAAGAAGCCATCCCGTGTCAGCGAGGTGGCATTATAGAGATTTCGATCACACTGGCAAGCCCTTTTTTAAGTTTTTTTCGTTTTTTTATTCGTTCGATTAAAAAGAACTCAAAACGCCTCAAAAGTAGGCTTTTATCTTACATATTCTTCAGTTTTTCAGTGAACAAAGAGACTTTTTCCCAGTTTGTGTACTCAACTTCCTTCGTTGTATCCGTTTCACCACCTGTCATATTCATAATAAAGCGGATCATGGTTCTATCGAACCAGTTATAACGTGGGTAATAGAGGGCACCTGCAAATACACCGATTAAAGTCGGCTGCCATGGAGACTTGGTAAGGAACTTCTTAATATACGCACTGCCTTCTGGTGTATCTTTGCCTTGGTCTTCTTTACGCGCCGTTAAGTTAACACAGAAGAACGCAACCTTGCTTGATTGCAACTGAGTAAGGTTGGCATCAATAAATTGATATAGCTTCTTATTAAGGTGGCCATAACGAATCGATGCGCCAATCAACACTCTGTCGTACTGAGCAAAATCCACCTTGCCAATAGTGTGCAGATCTTGAAGCTCACATTCGAACTCACTCATTTCTTCTTTTATATAGTTCAAGATTTTCTTGGTCTGCCCTTCACGGCTTGAATACAAAAATAGAACTTTTGCCACAATGTTGTCCTTAGCTACGCCAAAACGTAGGGGTCAATAAGATTAATAAGGTGAAGATTTCTAATCGGCCAAACAGCATAGATACGATAAGTACCCATTTTGCTTTGTCGTTCACATCGCCAAAGTGCACCGCGACTTCACCAAGGCCCGGGCCAAGGTTATTTAATGTCGCCGCTACCGCAGAGAAAGCACTCAACTCGTCCATACCAGTTGCAATAAGAGCCAGCATACAAACCACAAACACTAATGCGTATGCAGAGAAGAAGCCCCAGACCGCATCTACAACACGTTGTGGTAGTGCAGAACCGCCAACCTTGATGGTATAGACAGCCCGTGGGTGAACAAGACGCTTCATTTCACGAGCACCTTGCAGAGTAAGTAGTAAGATTCGAATCACTTTCATACCACCACCCGTAGAACCTGCACATCCCCCTATAAAAGAAGAGAACAAAAGCAGTACGGGTAAGAACAATGGCCACTCTGAGAAACCCGTCGTTGTAAAACCCGCGGTCGTAGAGATAGACACGGTTTGGAACAAGGCTTGGTCGAAAGCATCGTAGTACGAATCATAAGAGTGATGATTGAGCAGTAATAAGAAACAAACCAAGAACAGTACTGCCTGAATAAAGATAAAGGCGCGGAACTCAGGATCTTTCCAATAATACTTAGGATGCACACCACCTGAAGCAAATGCAGCAAAGTGAAGCGAATAGTTACATGCGGATATAAGAAGGAACACAACTGTAATCATGTTGATCGCAGGGCTATTGAAATACCCCATGCTCGCATCGTGAGTCGAGAAGCCACCAATCGCAATAGTAGAGAAGCTATGACTGATGGCATCAAAGAAGCTCATCCCAGCAAGCCAAAACGCCACTGCACAAGCAATGGTTAAGCTCAGGTAGATGTACCAAAGCGCTTTTGCCGTTTCAGCAATACGCGGAGTCATCTTGCTATCTTTTACTGGACCCGGGATTTCAGCACGATATAACTGCATACCACCGATACCCAGAACAGGGAGGATAGCTACCGCTAATACGATGATACCCATACCACCAAACCATTGTAGGAACTGACGATAAAAAAGAATCGCCTTAGGCAGATCATCGAGGCCGACAATTACGGTCGCACCTGTCGTAGTTAATGCAGAGAAGGATTCGAAGAAAGCATCGGTTACCGACACATTGGGGTTATCGGCGATCAAAAACGGCAGCGCACCCGCACTACCGATTACCGTCCAAAACAGAACAACAATCAAAAAGCCATCACGCGCTTTCAATTCATGCTTATAACGTCGGTTTGGAAACCAGCAAGTTGCTCCACAGAATAAGAGAACGAAGAAGGTCGTCACAAATGGCACACCCGCACCATCTCGATAGATCAGTGCGACGAGCGCAGGAGCAAGCATTGATACACTAAAAAGTGCTAATAATAATCCGACGATTCGAATAATTGAGCGAAATTGCATGAGCTATTGAACGAAGCGAAATGCTTCACACTTCCTAGTTGTCTTTGACTTTCGTTACCAGTGCCTTAGCACCGCTTTTATTGATCATGGTTTGGGTAAACGAATCTACCTGAAGGAGCTCTATTTCAATAATAAGCTCAACTTGAACACCATAATCCGCTTGGACCTCAACAGCCTGATGCTGAGCCATGATGGATTGTGCGATCGGCACAAAGCCATAGTCTAACTCTAGCCGTAATTTTGTGGTTATTTTTTTCTCGATAGTTTGAAGCAGCTTGAGAGCTTGTTGTACGCCACCGCCGTAAGCCTTAACCAAACCGCCGGTTCCAAGCTTAATTCCGCCAGAGTAGCGCGTCACAACAGCCGTTAATTCACCGACACCAGAGCCCGATAGTTGCGCCAAGATAGGCTTACCCGCTGTACCCGAGGGTTCACCATCATCACTGAAACCCCAAAGCATTGAGTCTTCAGGTCGACCAGCAACAAAACCCCAACAGTTATGTCGTGCTGAAGAATGCTCTTTTTTCACCTGTTCTACGAACTGTTTTGCAGCTTCAACACTTGGAGTATGAGCAAGATGCGTAATAAAGACGCTCTTTTTTATCTCTTCTTCAAACAGAGCCGACGCAGAAGGTATTAAATAAGGCTGTTCATTCATATCGTTAACTTAGTTAATAAGAGCGACGAAGTGTATCACGCGTGAATAATAAGGGTTAGAGGATCTGTGCCATCGCACAATGTTAAACAATTGTTTAAAAAATGTATTGAAATTAATCAAGCAGAGGTACAGACTAAGATAACTGGTCTTACCAGGTATTCTACAATAATAGAAAGATAACAAGATTCTCTCAAACAATCGTGGATTGTATGTCATGGAGATAGACAATGATTTACCAAGCTAACACCCTACAGGTAAAGGAATTACAAGATGGTATTGCGGAATTAAGCTTCTGTGCACCAGCCTCTGTAAACAAACTCGACCTTGCTACTTTAGAATCACTAGACAAAGCGTTAGATGCTCTTAATGCTCACGCAGGATTACGTGGTTTAATCTTAACTTCAAACAAAGACGCGTTCATTGTAGGCGCAGACATCACTGAATTTCTTGGCCTATTTGCTAAGCCAGAAGCAGAACTTGATGAATGGTTAAGATTCGCTAATTCAATCTTCAGCAAGCTCGAAGACCTCCCTGTCCCAACTCTTTCAATGATGCGTGGCCATGCCCTTGGCGGCGGCTGTGAATGTGTACTCGCTACTGATTTCCGTATCGGTGACAAGACCACCAGCATTGGCCTACCTGAAACCAAGCTTGGCATCATGCCTGGTTTTGGTGGTTGTGTGCGCCTACCTCGTGTTATCGGTGCTGACAGCGCAATGGAAATTATCACGCAAGGCAAAGCATGCCGTGCAGATGAAGCGCTTAAAGTTGGCTTGTTAGATGCGATTGTTGAAACAGACCAGTTACTAGAATCGGCAATCAATACCGTTTCTCTGGCTGCCAATGAAAAATTAGACTGGCAGCTACGCCGTAAACAAAAAACATCAGCGCTTTCACTAAGCAAACTCGAAGCGATGATGAGCTTTACCATGGCGAAGGGCTTAGTTGCTCAAAAAGCAGGGCCTCACTACCCAGCTCCGATTACTTCTGTGATTGCGATTGAAGAAGCAGCACGCAGCGATCGCGATGCAGCACTCGACATCGAACGTAAACACTTCGTTAAGCTAGCAAAATCTGAAGAAGCGAAAGCTCTGGTTGGCCTGTTCTTAAATGACCAATACATTAAAGGCTTAGCAAAACAGGCTGGTAAATCTGCAAATAAAGCGACTGAACGTGCTGCGGTACTTGGTGCTGGCATCATGGGCGGCGGTATTGCTTACCAGTCAGCATTGAAGGGCGTGCCAGTGATGATGAAAGACATCGCACAAGCATCGCTTGATCTTGGTATGAACGAAGCTTCTAAGCTGTTGAATAAACGCTTATCACGCGGTCGCCTAGATGGATTCAAGATGGCAGGCATTCTGTCTTCTATTACTCCAAGCCTGCATTACGCGGGTGTAGAACAGTCGGATGTGATTGTTGAAGCAGTAGTAGAAAACCCGAAAGTAAAAGCAGCAGTACTGAGCGAAGTGGAAGGTTTGGTTGGTGAAGACACGGTTCTAACATCAAACACCTCTACAATTCCGATCAACCTGTTAGCGAAATCACTGAAGCGCCCAGAAAACTTCTGTGGCATGCACTTCTTTAACCCTGTGCATCGCATGCCTTTGGTTGAGATCATCCGTGGTGAACAAACTTCAGAAGAGACCATCAATCGCGTGGTTGCTTACGCAGCGAAGATGGGTAAATCCCCAATCGTTGTAAACGACTGCCCAGGCTTCTTCGTTAACCGTGTACTTTTCCCTTACTTTGGCGGTTTCAGCATGTTGCTACGCGACGGTGCTGATTTCACTAAGATCGATAAAGTGATGGAGCGCAAGTTCGGTTGGCCAATGGGCCCGGCTTACTTACTAGACGTTGTAGGCCTAGACACTGCACACCACGCACAAGCTGTGATGGCGCAAGGTTTCCCAGAGCGTATGGGCAAAGAAGGTCGTGATGCGATTGATGCACTTTACGTTGCTGAAAAATACGGTCAGAAAAACGGTAGCGGTTTCTACACATACAGCGTAGACAAGCGTGGTCGTCCGAAGAAGACCTTCTCTGAAGACATTCTTCCTATCTTGGCTGACGTATGTCAAGCACCACAAGATTTTGATGACCAAACAATTATCCAGCGCGTGATGATTCCAATGATCAACGAAGTGGTGCTTTGTCTAGAAGAAGGCATTATCGCGACACCGCAAGAAGCGGATATGGCACTGGTTTACGGTTTAGGCTTCCCTCCATTTAGAGGCGGCGTATTCCGCTACTTAGACAGTGTGGGCATTGGTAACTTCGTTGAAATGGCGAAAGGCTACCAAGACTTAGGTGCAATGTACCAAGTTCCTCAGCTATTGCTTGATATGGCAGCGAAGGGCGAAAGCTTTTACGACAGCCAACAAGCCAGTTCTCTGTAACCCACATTTGGAAAAGGAATAGCAAAATGAAAAATGTAGTTGTTGTTGATTGCCTTCGCACCCCAATGGGACGTTCCAAAGGTGGAGCTTTCCGTCACACTCGTGCTGAAGATCTGTCTGCACATTTGATGAAAGGCATTTTAGAGCGCAACCCAGAAGTAAACCCTGTCGAAATTGAAGATATTTACTGGGGTTGTGTACAACAAACACTAGAGCAAGGCTTCAACGTTGCACGTAACGCTGCCTTGCTTGCTGGTCTACCGATTGAGATTGGTGCTGTAACAGTCAACCGTTTATGTGGTTCATCTATGCAAGCTTTGCATGATGCAACTCGCTCTATCATGGTTGGTGATGCTGAAATCTGTCTGATCGGTGGTGTCGAACACATGGGCCACGTACCAATGAACCACGGTGTTGATTTTCACCCTGGCATGTCAAAACACGTAGCAAAAGCGGCCGGCATGATGGGTCTAACCGCTGAGATGCTAGGTAAAATGCACGGTATTAGCCGTGAAGACCAAGATGCATTCGCAGCACGCTCACATGCTCGCGCTCAAGCAGCGACGGTTGAAGGTCGTTTCAAAAATGAAATCCTGCCAACCGAAGCTCACGCTGCAGACGGTTCTCTGTTCACTCTGGATTACGACGAAGTCATTCGCCCAGAGACAACAGTTGAAGGCTTATCTCAGCTTCGACCGGTGTTTGACCCAGCAAACGGTACAGTAACAGCAGGTACTTCATCAGCTCTGTCTGATGGCGCTTCTGCAATGCTTATCATGAGCGAAGAGAAAGCTAACGCACTTGGCCTTAAGATTCGCGCTCGCGTGAAGTCTATGGCTATCGCTGGCTGCGATCCTTCAATCATGGGTTACGGCCCAGTACCAGCAACCCAAAAAGCACTTAAACGTGCAGGCCTAACCATTGAAGACATGGGTGTGATTGAGCTAAACGAAGCGTTTGCTGCTCAATCTCTACCTTGTGCTAAAGACTTAGGTCTACTGGATGTTGTTGACGAGAAAGTAAACCTTAATGGCGGTGCGATTGCTCTTGGTCACCCACTAGGCTGTTCTGGCTCTCGTATCTCGACGACGCTAATCAACCTGATGGAAGCACAAGACGTGAAATACGGCTTGGCGACTATGTGTATTGGTTTAGGCCAAGGTATTGCAACGGTATTTGAACGCCCATAGCGTTTACTGACTGTAATACTTGAAGGGTAATCTTTTGTGCAGCTATATTTATATAGCTGCACTTTTTATTACTTGGCATCCAACAATGCATCGGTTGCGTTCAGCGAACTCAACGAGAGAAAAAACCAACCCTGACATCTATGCACAAAACGCATATATTCAATGTTGATGTTTCATTATTTTTTCTCAGATGATTCAACTAAAGTTACTTCAGTTTCCTAATATTCCTCCACGGAGCAGATCATGTTTAAAGCACTTGTACTAAACCAAGAAGACAAAAAAACTATCGCGTCAGTTTCTCAAATTGAAGAGTCTCAATTACCAGAAGGTAACGTGAAGATCGATGTTAGCTACTCTTCTTTGAACTACAAAGATGGTTTGGCGATTACAGGTAAAGGGCGCATTGTTCGTAACTTCCCTATGGTTCCTGGTATCGACCTTTCAGGTGTGGTTTCACAATCTGATGACCCACGCTACAAAGCAGGCGACGAAGTTGTTCTAACGGGTTGGGGTGTTGGTGAAGGTCACTGGGGCGGCATGGCCGAAAAAGCGAGCCTAAACGGTGATTGGTTAGTGCCAATGCCAGCAGGTCTAGACGCTAAGAAAGTCATGGCAATCGGTACAGCAGGCTTCACAGCAATGCTTTGTGTGCAAGCTATCGTAGATGCAGGCATCAAACCAGAAGACGGTGAAATCCTAGTAACAGGTGCAAGTGGCGGCGTAGGTAGCGTATCTATCACTCTACTAAACCAACTGGGCTACAAAGTGGCAGCTGTGACTGGTCGTGCTTCTGCAAACGGTGAACTACTTAAATCACTAGGCGCTACACGCATTGTAGAGCGTGCTGAACTAGAAGAACCAGCTAAGCCACTAGAAAAACAACTGTGGGCTGGCGCTATCGATACGGTAGGCAGCAAAGTGCTTGCGAAAGTATTGGCGCAAATTGATTACAACGGTGCGGTTGCTATGTGTGGTCTAGCAGGTGGTTTTGACTTACCCACTACGGTAATGCCATTCATTCTGCGTAACGTTCGCCTACAAGGTGTTGATTCTGTAATGTGCCCTCGTGAAAAACGTATTAAAGCGTGGGAACAACTGGCGGAGCTACTACCAGAATCTTTCTATGCTCAAGCAACCAAAGAAGTGTCTTTAGACGGTGCAATTCAAGCAGCAGAAGACATCACTAACGGTCAAATCACTGGTCGCGTAGTCATTAAACTATAGATTCTCAAACATAAAGTTATCAAACCTTAAGCAACGGCTTTAGACTTGGATAACCCAAAACAACAAAGGGCTGATTTTTATCAGCCCTTTTGCGTTTTTGTCATTCGGGTCAAGTGAACACAGACTCAGCTCCGGTTAACCCAAACCTACATCCGCAATCCGTTTTTGAATCAACTCACCACACTCTTCTTTTACCACTCTTCTTAACCATTGTTGTGAAGCAGAAGAATCGCAACGCGAGTGCCAGATCAGTGAGTAATCAAACGGCATAAATTCAAATGGTAATGGCTTAACAACCAAGTCATAACGCTCTGCTACCAAATAAGCCAAATCAGCAGGCACAGTAATCACCAACGGCATTCTATCAACAATCGCCAATGCAGCTTCAAGGTGATAAGCACGCAACACCATTTTACGAGGCTGTTGATTGGCTAACGCGTTGTCTAATAAAGCCTTAACACCATCACTGATCGCAATCATCGCATGTGGGAGTGAAACATAGTCTGCAAGGCTTAAAGGTTGATCGGCTAATGGATGGTTTTTAGATAACAGACACGACACACCAACCGGCCCCAAGACTTCTTGATGAAGTGGTGCAATGCTGCCACTCGGACGACAGATCGCCATATCAACGCGTTCGGTGCTGAGCTGTTTAAACAAATGCTCATGCTGCAACGGAGCAAACTCCAAAGAGATATTGGGTGCTTGTTCATAAATCTTAGGCAACGCATAAGGCAAGATGGTTTGCATCGCATAATCGGTGGTAGCGATCAGAAAACGTTCGCTGCAATAGTAAGGGTCAAAGTCACTCGGACTCAGCAATTGGCGAAAAGACTCCAAAGGCTGATCAATACGCTGACTGATCTCGAGTGCTTTCTTGGTAGGAATAAGGTGCTGACCTTGACGTGTAAACAACGGATCGTTTAGTAATTCTCTTAAACGCCCTAATACTCGACTGGTTGCGGATTGGCTTAAGTTAAGACGAAGCGCGGCCTGGCTTACGCTGCCCTCTTCAATCAATACCTTTAAAGCGACCAATAAATTAAGGTCTCTACGATAGATGTCTTCTAATTCCACGCCACTTACCTAGCTGTATACGATTGCCATTAGTCACTAAGTTGTTTATAGCATGCTTTAGATAAAAAAAATCCCGCAATTACGCGGGGAAGCCCAAGAAAATTTGGGGATAGTGTCGGAATGTTGTCGTATCGGAATTCGCTTGCTGTATTCGGGTTAGTGCTCTTGCTCTTGCTCTTGCTCTTCGGCTATGCCTTGCCAACGGCGCATCTCTACCCAAATACCAATAATCGTTGCTACTATGCCAAAAATAGGCATCAGTGAGGTCTCTGTCGATGAGCGTAGTACTAACGCACAAAAAGAAATAAAACAGAGAACCGAATAAATTGTTAATCTATCTAATCCTGTCAACATCGCCACTCCTTAGCTAGTTGCCTTTGCCTCAAGTTGTTATCAACTTGTTAACTAAGTTATAGGAAATGATTCTGTTTGCCAAGCACTTATTGCATATTTTTTCTGCAGACGTATTATTCACTCGTTAGATAGATATAGAGATACAAACCATGACATTCAAACCTGAACTGGCAACCCATACTTTAGAAGCTGAAGGCCTGCGTTGCCCGGAACCAGTAATGATGGTCAGGAAGACAATTAGAAACATGCAGGATGGCGATGTGTTACTGGTAAAAGCTGACGATCCTTCGACAACTCGAGATATTCCGAGCTTTTGTCGATTCATGGATCACCAGTTGGTAGGCCAAGCAACAGAAACGTTGCCTTACCAGTATTTGATCAGAAAGGGATTGGAGGCGTAACGCCCCACCGACTATCAAGTATCAAAAAAGCCGCTCGTACCTTATGTTCTTAAACAGAACTCAGAGTACGAGCGGCTTTTTGTTTATTCGCTTCTAGATTTGTTTTGCAGATGCTCCAGCTGATGCTGAATTTCTCGGATATCTTTGCGCATCGGAATAATATGCGCGACCCGAATCCAAGCCTCTACCGCAAGTGCAGTCATGATGATGGCACCCGCGACCATTGGCAGCCACATGTCCGTCAACACCATGCCTAACAGTGTAAGTGCAAGACCAAAAGTAAATAGATAACTTTGGCTTTGTGGAGTAATACCCATATAACGCGTCAACATAATCATGCCCTCGTGTTCTTAACTCACAAGATTAAAATATCATGACAAGTATGACAGTTATATGTCCATTCGCTCGATAAACCCCACAATACTGTAAGAGTATGACCTACAACACATTACTCTACTGATTGAGTATAATAAGACTCAATACCACCTGTTAATAGAAAGCAGCAGCGATAGCTAAACCCACGAATAGCAAGGCTGTGATCTTACGAATCAGATCAAGAGGCATCTTATCAGCAGACAGCTTACCGATGATCACCACAGGCACATTTGCCAGCAACATACCAATGGTTGTACCCAGAATCACCCACGCTAATGCATCCGCATATTGAGCCCCTAGGATAGAGGTCGCAATTTGGGTTTTATCGCCGATCTCAGCAATAAAGAAAGCGATAAAACTGGCGACAAACGGTCCTCGGTTTGAGATCTGTTCATCGTCATCTAACTTATCGGGAATCAAAATCCAGCCAGCCATCGCAATGAAACTGACCACCAGCACCCACTTTAATACTTCAGGTGAAAGATAATCAGCAACCACGACCCCGAGCCATGCTGCAAGGGCATGATTGGCAATGGTGGCAAAGAAGATAGCTGCGATGATAGGTATCGGCTTGCGATATCGACTGGCTAATAAAAGAGATAGCAACTGAGTCTTATCACCGATCTCGGCTAAGGCGACAGTTGTAATTGAAATTGCTAAAACGCTCACGACATGCTCATTTGGGATGGGGATTATTATATTTAACCAAAGACAAACCTCGCGCCCCATCCCGGTTCACGATGCTTGTCTATGGTCTTGCTAAGCACCACCAAGGTGGTGGTTGCCTCGAACGCCATGATGATTTTGCATCAATTATGTTGACGAACGAACTCATTCAATAGGATATGAATAAGTAAGCTACTCCCCAAAGACCGCGAGATTTTAATAGCCCATGCTTTCAAACACAAGTGTCAAAGTTATCAAAATATCCACTTGTGCCGAAAAACAAACATTAAAGGCACAAAAATCCACTAAACGACATTTTAGACCACTAATTAAACAAGATTACCCCTACTCGCTTTACGAATATCTCGGTATACTCAGAGGTTATTTTTCTCATTCATTTAAAAGAATCGCGCGAACCTGACTATGCAAAAATACGATATCAAAACCTTCCAGGGAATGATCCTCGCGCTGCAGGATTACTGGGCTCAAAACGGTTGTACCATTGTTCAACCTCTAGATATGGAAGTAGGTGCAGGCACCTCTCACCCAATGACATGTCTACGAGCACTTGGCCCAGAGCCAATGTCTACAGCTTACGTTCAACCTTCTCGTCGTCCGACCGATGGCCGTTACGGTGAAAACCCGAACCGTCTGCAGCACTACTACCAATTCCAAGTAGCGCTAAAACCATCGCCAGACAATATCCAAGAGTTGTACCTAGGCTCCCTAGAGGTTCTTGGTGTTGACCCACTTGTTCACGACATTCGCTTCGTTGAGGATAACTGGGAAAACCCAACACTAGGCGCATGGGGCCTTGGTTGGGAAGTATGGCTAAACGGCATGGAAGTAACTCAGTTTACTTACTTCCAACAGGTTGGCGGCCTTGAGTGTAAGCCAGTAACTGGCGAGATCACTTACGGTATCGAGCGTCTAGCAATGTACATCCAGGAAGTAGATTCTGTTTACGACCTAGTATGGAACGTAGCACCAGACGGTTCTAACGTGACTTACGGTGACATCTTCCACCAAAACGAAGTTGAGCAATCGACGTACAACTTCGAGCACGCAGACGTAGATTTCCTATTCACTTTCTTCGACCAGTGCGAGAAAGAGTGTAAAGAGCTACTTGAGCTTGAGAAGCCACTGCCGCTTCCAGCTTACGAGCGCATTCTAAAAGCAGGTCACGCATTCAACATCCTTGATGCGCGCAAAGCTATCTCTGTAACAGAGCGTCAACGTTACATCCTTCGTATCCGCAACCTGACTAAATCAGTTGCTGAAGCGTACTACGCGTCACGTGAAGCGCTTGGCTTCCCAATGTGTAAGAAGGAAGGTAAATAATCATGGCGAAGAATTTTCTAATTGAACTGGGTACGGAAGAGCTTCCACCAACAGCACTTCGTTCTCTAGCAGAAGCGTTTGCTTCTAACTTTGAAGCAGGTCTTAAAACGGCTGAGCTTTCTCACGAAGGCATCAAGTGGTACGCAGCACCTCGTCGTCTAGCACTTAAAGTAACTGCACTGGCTGAAGGCCAAGCAGACAAAGTGGTTGAGAAACGTGGCCCTGCTGTTTCTGTGGCATTCGATGCTGAAGGCAACGCGACCAAAGCGGCACAAGGTTGGGCTCGTGGTAACGGTATTACTGTTGAGCAAGCTGACCGTCTGAAAACAGACAAAGGCGAGTGGCTTCTTTTCAAACAAGAAGTAGCTGGCAAACCAGTTCAAGAATTGGTGATGGACATTGCTGCGAAAGCACTGGCTGGCCTACCAATTCCTAAAGCAATGCGCTGGGGTAACTCAGACATTCAATTTATCCGTCCAGTAAAAACACTGACAGTACTACTAGGTGATGAGCTTGTTGAAGGCGAAATCCTAGGCGTAGCATCTGCTCGTACTATCCGTGGCCACCGTTTCATGGGCGAACAAGAGTTCACAATCGACTCTGCTGACCAATACCCTGCGATCTTAGAAGAGCGCGGTAAAGTAATGGCAGATTACGAAGCGCGTAAAGCGATCATCCTTGCTGATTCGCAAAAAGCGGCGGCTGCGGTTGGCGGTACAGCTGACCTAGAAGATGACCTTGTTGAAGAAGTAACGTCTCTGGTTGAATGGCCAGTAGTACTGACAGCGAAGTTTGAAGAAGAGTTCCTAAAAGTCCCTTCTGAAGCTTTGGTTTACACCATGAAGGGTGACCAAAAGTACTTCCCTGTTTACGATGACAACAAGAAGCTACTACCGAACTTCATCTTCGTATCGAACATCGAGTCTAAAGAGCCTCGTCACGTTATCGAAGGTAACGAGAAAGTGGTACGCCCACGTCTTGCTGATGCTGAATTCTTCTTCAACACAGACCGTAAGCGCCCGCTTATCGACCGTCTTGCTGAACTAGACCAGGCTATCTTCCAGAAGCAATTGGGTACTATCAAAGACAAAACAGACCGCATCACAGAGCTTGCAGGCTACATTGCTGAGCAAATCGATGCTGACGTTGAAAAGTCTAAACGTGCTGGCCTACTGGCTAAGTGTGACCTAATGACCTCTATGGTATTCGAATTTACGGATACTCAAGGTGTGATGGGCATGCACTACGCGACTCACGACGGTGAAGACGAGCAAGTTGCACTGGCACTTTACGAGCAATACATGCCTCGTTTCGCGGGTGACGATCTACCAAGCACGGGTATCTCTTCAGCAGTAGCAATGGCAGACAAGCTAGACACTATCGTAGGTATCTTCGGTATTGGCCAAGCACCAAAAGGTTCTGACCCATTTGCACTTCGTCGTGCGTCTCTAGGTGTGCTACGTATCATCGTTGAAAACGGCTACAACCTAGACCTAACCGATCTGATCGGCAAAGCGAAAGAGCTACTAGGCGACAAGCTGACTAACAAAAACGTAGAAGCTGACGTTATCGACTTCATGCTAGGTCGTTTCCGCGCATGGTACCAAGATGCTGGTTTCAGCGTTGATATCATCCAAGCGGTACTAGCACGTCGTCCAACTAAGCCTGCTGACTTTGACCAACGTGTTAAAGCGGTTTCTCACTTCCGTGAACTGGAAGCAGCAGAAGCACTAGCAGCAGCGAACAAGCGTGTAGGTAATATCCTTGCGAAATTCGATGGCGAGCTAGCAGCTGATATCGATCTAGCCCTTCTTCAAGAAGATGCAGAGAAAGCACTGGCTGAAAACGTTGCCGTAATGACAGAAGCACTAGAGCCAGCATTCGCAACAGGTAACTACCAAGAAGCCCTAAGCAAGCTTGCTGATCTACGTGAACCAGTTGATGCATTCTTCGATAACGTAATGGTGATGGCTGATGACGAAGCGCTTAAGAAGAACCGTCTAACGCTACTGAACAACCTACGTAACCTGTTCCTACAGATTGCTGACATCTCTCTACTGCAAAAATAAGCACAAGTGAGACAATTACTCTAAGTCATACTCTGAGTAATTAACGGTAAACACCCAAAGGGAAGCGAAAGCTTCCCTTTTTGTTTTTGTGAACCAAGCATTTGTTTGTAGAGGTCTTATTGATTAACTGAATGAAACAGCACTCAGACTGTAGAGGGCATTGTTTGCTATAACTGACCTGTTTATTCAGGGGAAGGGAACAATGAAAAAAACAGTACTCGCGCTTTCAATACTCGCACTCAGCGCATGCAGCCAAACCAGTGACAACAACCTATTACTGACGATTGATAACGACACTGTCGTATTCGAATCATCCGGTAAAGGCACCGTGATTGCAGAACAGGAACTCGCGAAAGGTAGCTATACCTTCTCTATCAGCGATACTCAAAATACCTGTGGCACCAACTATGCGCTGGCCGAAGAGAATCGCATCAAATTCAATAAACCCCTTCGCCTAAACGACTGCGCCGAGAAATCTGAGATCGCCATAAAAGTCTTTCGCGCTAACACTTATCAATTCACGCTCAACCCACAGACCAATGAACTCACGGTTCAGATAAAGCCGAAGCAACAACAAGTTCAAAGCTTTGCCTGCCCTGTACCCAGTGACCAACCAACCACCATCGATGTTACTCAAACCTTTGATGATGGCACCGTGGTAAGAGACGCTCTTTCAGGCAAACAAGTCACAGTAACGAATGGCAGCGTCACCATGCAGCCTGCAGAAAACAGCCAAGGTGTTCTGCTGCTTGAGAAAGTAGAACCAGAAACCAAGGCAGACTTTAGTTGGGATAACGCCACGGTTTACTTCGTAATGACTGACCGTTTCCACAATGGTAATCCTGATAACGACAACAGTTACGGTCGCAGCCAAGATGGACAAGACGAAATCGGCACCTTCCACGGTGGTGACTTGGCCGGATTAACTGAAAAGCTCGATTACATAGAATCACTCGGGGCTAATGCTATCTGGATAACATCTCCGTTAGAGCAAATCCACGGCTGGGTTGGCGGCGGTGATCGAGGTGACTTCAAACACTACGGCTACCACGGCTACTACCATCAAGATTGGACTAAGCTCGATGACAACATGGGCACCGAAGACGAGCTGAAAACCTTCATCGATACCGCGCACAGCAAAGGCATTCGCGTTGTTTGGGATGTGGTAATGAACCACACCGGCTATGCGACGCTTGCCGACATGCAAGAGTTTGATTTTGGTAAGCTCAACCTAACTGACGAAGAAGCCAAACAAACACTTGGCGAAAACTGGACAGATTGGCAACCTGCCAAAGGTCAGAACTGGCACTACTTCAACAACTACATCTCTTACAGCGACAAAGAAGCGTGGGAAAAGTGGTGGGGCAAAGCTTGGCTACGCAGCGATATCGGCGCCTATGACTCTCCGGGCTACAATAACCTCACCATGTCTTTGGCGCATCTGCCCGATTTCAAAACAGAGTCGACAGAGACAATCGGGCTGCCTAATTTCTATCGCAATAAGTCCACCAGCGCGACCGATGAACTCAAAACACCTCGTGAACATCTGATCACTTGGTTGTCTGACTGGGTGCGCGAATATGGTGTTGATGGATTTAGGGTCGATACTGCCAAGCACGTTGAACTGGACGCCTGGGCAGAGCTTAAAGAGAGCACTAACCAAGCACTAGCTGAGTGGAAACAGAGCAACCCAGACAAAGCCTTAGATGATTTACCTTTCTGGATGACTGGCGAAGTGTGGGCACACAGCGTAGTCAAATCAGATTACTTTGCTAACGGCTTTGATTCGATCATCAACTTTGAATTCCAGAGCGACATCGCCCCTAAGGCGCTGAAGTGTCTATCCGATCTTGATGCTGATTACCTTCGCTACGCAGACAAGATCAACAGTGACAGCGAGTTCAATGTGTTGAGTTATCTCTCGTCTCACGACACCTCACTATTCTGGACACAGCACGGCAGCGACTTTGCCAAGCAGACCAAAGCCGCGAATGCATTAATGCTTGCTCCGGGCGCGGTACAGATCTATTACGGTGATGAAATAGCCCGTGACTTTGGCCCAACAGGTTCCGATCCAATGCAAGGCACCCGTTCAGACATGCCTTGGGATCAAATCTCCGGCGAACGTGCAGAGTTGCTAGAACATTGGCAAGCGCTTGGCCAATTCCGCCAACGCCACCCAGCTGTCGCGCAAGGTAAGCACATCATCCGTAACAGCAAGGGTTATTACGCCTTCGAACGCCAATACCAAGATGACAAGGTGTTGGTTGTGTATACAGGTTCGAAGTAAACACGCACGGTTATCAAACGACATAAATTAAAAGGGAAGCTTCGGCTTCCCTTTTTTGATCACCAAAAGCGCGTTCAATAAGCAAGCTGTCACTCATTAGCCAAACTTTATAGAAGTTTTTTTCGTGTTAGAGCATTTGGCGCTATGCGTCGCAAAAACATTGCGGTATGTTCAAGGAATACACTGATGGCAGGCATAAGGTCTGCCTTACTGACACATAACAAGCAATCACAATGAATTAGGTAAAATAAGTAATGCAGTTCTCTAAGTTTGGTGAAAAGTTTAATCGATACTCTGGAATCACTCGTTTAATGGATGATTTGAATGATGGCCTGCGCACTCCTGGCGCTATCATGCTCGGTGGTGGCAACCCAGCCGCTATCCCTGCCATGCTCGATTACTTTAACCAAGCCAGTGCCGACATGCTCGCCAGTGGAGAACTCATCGCCGCCCTCGCCAACTACGATGGTCCGCAGGGCAAAGACAGCTTCATCAAGTCGTTAGCGGCAATGCTGAAAGAGACCTATGGTTGGGACATCAGCGAAAAGAACATCAGCCTGACTAACGGCAGTCAAAGTGGCTTCTTTTACCTGTTCAACCTTTTAGCAGGTCAACAGCCTGACGGCTCACATAAGAAAATCCTACTGCCTATCGCACCGGAATACATCGGCTATGGCGACGCGGGTATTGATGACGATATCTTTATCTCTTACCACCCAGAGATCGAGCTGCTAGAAAACCGCCAGTTCAAATACCACGTCGATTTTGAACAACTAAAGGTTGATGACTCAGTCGCGGCTATCTGTGCATCTCGTCCAACCAATCCAACAGGCAACGTACTGACCGACGATGAAGTACGTAAACTGGACAAGCTCGCGCGTGAAAACAACATCCCGCTACTGATCGACAATGCTTACGGCCTGCCGTTTCCAAACATCATCTTTGAAGATGTCGAACCGTTCTGGAATGAAAATACGATTCTGTGCATGAGTTTATCTAAGCTTGGTTTGCCGGGTGTGCGTTGCGGTATCGTGATTGCGAGTGAAGAAGTAACCCAAGCACTAACCAACATGAATGGCATCATCAGCTTAGCACCAAGCAGTGTTGGGCCCGCTATCGCCAACCACATGATTGAGAACGGTGACCTGCTGCGCTTGAGCAGTGAAGTGATTAAGCCTTTCTATAAAGAGAAATCTTTACGTGCAGTAGAACTACTACAAGACGCTATCGATGACCCACGCTTCCGTATCCATAAACCTGAAGGCGCTATCTTCTTATGGTTATGGTTTGATGAGCTACCAATCACCACAATGGAACTGTACGACCGCCTTAAAGCTCGCGGCGTATTGATTGTTCCGGGTGAATACTTCTTTATCGGCCAAGAAGACGAGTGGGATCATGCTCATCAGTGCCTACGTATGAACTACGTACAAGATGATGAAGCAATGCAGAAGGGTATTGCGATCATTGCTGATGAAGTGAAAAAGGCTTACTCAGAGCAGTAATAAGAGCTTTTAGCTTACTGTAGGCCAAATACAAAAAGAGCACCTCATGAGGTGCTCTTTCACTTTTACTTCCCGATATTTTTTAGCTCTAAGGAGCTAACAGTAATTAACCTTCTAGTAGACTATTACCATTGATAGCAATCTTACGTGGTTGCATCGCTTCTGGGATTTCGCGTTCGAGGTCGATGTGAAGAAGACCATTTTCCATGCTTGCACCTACCACTTTTACGTAGTCAGCCAGTTGGAATTTACGCTCGAAATCGCGCTCTGCAATACCTTGATATACGAAAGTTTTCTCTGCTTCAGCTTTACGCTCACCTTTAACAATTAACATGTTCTCTTTTTGAGTAAGATCTAATTGGTCATCTGCAAAACCAGCGACTGCCATAGTAATACGGTAGTTATTCTCGTCTTTTTGCTCGATGTTATACGGAGGGTAACCGCCAGAAGTATTTTTCGATGTGTTCGCTTCCATCATATTGAAAAGACGATCGAAGCCGATTGCGTTGCGGTAAAGTGGTGTGAAATCTACAGTTCTCATAATGCTATCCTTTTAGTAAGCAATAGTCTTAGCCGTGAATTTTACTGAGATCGAACCTGTGAGTGATCCAGTAAACAGCTAAGGGATTCAGTTCGCATTCCTCGGGTTTCACCTCTATTGGCGACAACGCTGGGACATGGCAATGAATCAATTTTTAAATTGTGTGCTGCCAAAGTTATCCTCTATTGAGCGATACTTCGTTAGCGGTAATGAAGGTTCTGTTTCTTCTCTTGTAGAGCAAGACAGTCATCCTCTTCACAACTAGATATGTGGATTGAGCAAATCAGTTTCAAGGGATTATTTTCAATAATTTTTCCAATCCAATATTTTTCAATCACTTAAAAACAAAAAAGACCGTCATTTCTGACAGTCTTTTCAATAAGATATTGAGTTTTTTGAGACGAAGCTATTTCGTTTTAGTTCAAGGAAGAGGCGCGGAGCATACGAATGTATGTGAGCACCTCTGACACAGAAATTAAGCGAAAGAGCGAAGTATCAAAGAGACTAAACGTCTAGGTTTGCTACTTTCAGTGCATTCTCTTCGATGAAGTTACGACGAGGTTCAACTTGGTCACCCATTAGCGTCGTAAACAACAAATCAGCACCAACAGCGTCTTCAATTGTTACTTGCATCATACGGCGAGTTTCAGGATCCATCGTGGTTTCCCAAAGTTGATCAGGGTTCATCTCACCTAGACCTTTGTATCGCTGTAGGCTTAGACCACGACGAGACTCTTTCACTAACCAGTTCAGAGCATCAACGAAGCTAGAAACTTCTTGAGTACGCTCACCACGCTTAATGTAAGCGCCTTCTTCAATCAAGCCATCAAGAGCTTCAGAAAGATCCGCTAGCTTACCAAACTCTTTAGAGTTAATAAGATCGATGCTTAGTAGGTGTTCATGAGTCACACCATGAGTACGAACCACAATCTTAGGAACGCTTAAGCCTAGCTCTTCGTGTTTTTCAACTTCAAGGCTGTATTGGCTTGCACCTACTTCTTTCGCGTTTAGCTGTTCAACAAGCTGCTTACCCCAAGCTTCAACTGCCGCGTCATCATGACACTGCTCGGCCGTTAGACGAGGAACGTAAATCAGTTCGTGAACCAATGCGCGTGGGTAACGGCGGCTCATACGATCAACAAGCTTGATGCCTGCATTGTATTGCTGAACAAGCTTCTCTAAACCTTCACCTGCAAATGCTGGCGCTTCAGGGTTTACGTGCAGTTCTGCGTTGTCTAAAGCCAAAGATACTTGATACTGGTTCATCGCATCTTCATCTTTAATGTACTGCTCTTGCTTACCTTTCTTCACTTTGTAAAGTGGCGGTTGAGCAATGTAGATGTAGCCACGTTCAATCAGCTCTGGCATTTGACGGTAGAAGAACGTCAGTAGCAGGGTACGGATGTGAGAACCATCGACATCGGCATCGGTCATGATGATGATGTTGTGGTAACGCAGTTTATCTGGGTTGTATTCGTCACGACCAATACCACAACCAAGAGCGGTGATTAGCGTTGCTACTTCTTGAGAAGACAGCATTTTATCGAAACGTGCTTTCTCTACGTTAAGGATTTTACCTTTCAGCGGTAGGATTGCTTGGTTCTTACGGTTACGCCCCTGCTTAGCTGAACCGCCAGCAGAGTCTCCTTCCACAATATATAGTTCAGACAGTGCAGGATCTTTTTCCTGACAGTCAGCAAGCTTACCAGGAAGACCCGCTAAATCTAATGCGCCTTTACGACGAGTCATTTCACGAGCTTTACGCGCTGCATCACGAGCACGTGCTGCATCAATAATTTTAGAACAAACTGTTTTCGCTTCACCTGGGTTCTCAATAAGGAACTCAGACAACTTCTCACCCATTGTAGATTCAACGGCAGACTTCACTTCTGAAGAAACCAGCTTATCTTTAGTTTGGCTTGAGAACTTAGGATCAGGCACTTTAACAGAAACAATCGCCGTCAGACCTTCACGAGCATCATCACCAGAGGTCGCAGTCTTCGCTTTCTTAGAGAAGCCTTCCTTGTCCATGAAGCTGTTCAGAGTACGCGTTAGCGCCGCACGGAAACCTGCTAAGTGAGCACCACCATCGCGTTGAGGGATGTTGTTGGTGAAACAGTAGATGTTTTCTTGGTAGCCGTCATTCCACTGCATCGCAACTTCAACGGTAATACCGTCTTCGCGCTCAGAGTTAAAGTGGAAGATTTTTTGGATGATTGGCGTTTTGTTAGTATTAAGGTGTTCAACAAACGCTTGGATACCGCCTTCGTATTCGAAGTGATCCATTTTGTCTTCTTCGCGCTCGTCAATTAGCTTAATTGATACACCTGAGTTCAAGAATGATAGCTCACGTAGACGCTTAGCTAAAATGTCGTAATGGAACTCGATGTTAGTGAAGGTTTCTTCACTCGGCCAGAAACGAATCTCTGTACCTGTTTTATCCGTGTCACCGATAGCCGCTAGTGGCGCTTGAGGCTCACCGTGGCTGTAGGTTTGAGTGTGGATTTTGCCACCGCGGTGGATAGTAAGAGTAACTTGCTTAGAAAGTGCGTTAACTACTGAAACACCAACACCGTGCAGACCACCAGATACCTTGTACGAGTTATCATCGAACTTACCACCAGCGTGAAGAACCGTCATGATTACTTCGGCTGCAGATACGTTTTCTTCTGGGTGCAATTCTGTTGGAATACCACGGCCGTCATCGCTCACAGACACAGAACTATCTTCATGGATAGTTACAATGATGTCATTACAGTGACCAGCTAGCGCTTCATCAATAGAGTTATCTACCACCTCAAAAACCATGTGGTGCAGACCGGTACCATCATCCGTGTCGCCAATGTACATTCCAGGACGCTTACGTACCGCATCCAGACCCTTCAGTACTTTAATACTCGATGAATCGTAATTATCTGACATAGTTACTCTCTGACTAATTATCCTTGCTCTATTTTGCCATGTTCCACATGAAACATCCTGCTATTTTCGTCATGCATATCTGCAATCTGATCAGCGGTAATAGAGCTTACAAAAACTTGAGCCTGGGTCGCCTTTAAACACTCAGCAAGACGTGCTCGGCGTTGGCTATCTAATTCGGAAGCGAAGTCATCTATCAAATAGATGCACTGCTTACCTGTCATTTGAGTGAGGTGTTGCCCTTGTGCTACTCGTAGCGCGCACACCATCAACTTCAATTGACCTCGTGACAAGACATCTTCCACTGGAGTGCCGTTCACTTTTATCTTCAGATCCGCTTTGTTTGGCCCACTAAAGGTGTAACCAAGCTGCTGATCCCTTTCAAAATTCTTTTCTAATATATCGGCGTACGGGGTGTCTTTGTCCCAGCCACGATAGTAGTTAATATTTATCTCAAACTCAGGAAGGAAGGTCGCACAGATTTCTTCGGCGACTTCTTTGAGCTGATCAACGTAGGTGGCACGCCACTGACTGATGCTTTCTGCTAAACGGGCCAATTCTTGGTCCCAATAGCTCAGCTCTCGATAGTGCGTTGCCGTTTTCAATAAGGCGTTTCGCTGCTTATTGAGGCGCTTTACCCTGCCCCACGCATCATAAAAGCCCGACTCACTGTGGAAGACTCCCCAATCAATGAATGCTCGGCGATGCTTAGGTCCATCGGTTAGTAAATCAAACCCTTCAGGGTGAATCAACTGCAAAGGTAAGACTTGAGCTAACTGAGCCAACTTTTGCCCAGTTTGACCGCTTATTTTAACCTCTGTCGTGCCATCGCGCTGCTTATTAATGCCAATTGGCAGCTCAAATTGATCCGAGGTCATAAAACGGCCATGTACAAACAGCTCACTACACTCGTTTTGTATGATACGACCGGTAAGTGAACTCTTGAATGAGCGACCATGTCCGAGCAGATACACAGCTTCAAGGACACTGGTTTTGCCGCTTCCGTTAGCCCCTATAAGAAAGTTAAAGCCTGATGACGGTTGAATGTCACAGGCTTCAATATTTCTAAACTGCTTAACGATTAAGCGCGATAAAGGCATAACGTCTTCATATTAATCTTCAATCACGACTCGGTAGGTCAACATAGGGCTGCTTATAAGCGAATTGGCATAACAACGTACATCGCGCTGTCATCTTGTGCGTTCTCGATAAGAGCACTCGCATTGGCGTCTGACATTGAGATGCGAACCTGTTCACAACGCAGTGTGTTCAGAACATCCAATACGTAGCTTACGTTGAAGCCAATCTCTAGCGCGTCACCGTCGAAGTTAACATCGAGTACTTCTTCTGCTTCTTCTTGCTCTGGGTTGTTCGCGGTAATGCGCATCTCGCTATCCGCAAGGTTAACGCGAACACCACGGAATTTTTCATTCGATAGAATCGCAGCACGAGAAAATGCTGAACGTAATTCATCACAGCCAGCTTCAAGTGTCTTGGTGGTATTTTGCGGCATTACGCGGCGATAATCAGGGAAACGACCATCAACCAGCTTAGAAGTGAAGACATAGTTGTTCACTTCAGCTCGCACGTTAGAGTTACCAATTTGCAGTGTTACT
The DNA here is from genome assembly GCF_041471145.1 of Vibrio sp. 10N.261.54.A5. Classification (NCBI taxonomy): domain Bacteria; kingdom Pseudomonadati; phylum Pseudomonadota; class Gammaproteobacteria; order Vibrionales; family Vibrionaceae; genus Vibrio; species Vibrio sp. 10N.261.54.A5. The sequence continues at coordinate 22,817 of NZ_JBFRNU010000005.1, forward strand.
GGCTGTTCAGGTGCATCCAATAGCTTCACTAACTCTTGAACACCTTTACGAGGAACAATGATCTGCTTCTGAGCAAAATCCGCACCCAGTTGTGCTTGAGATACTGCCATACGGTGACCATCGGTCGCTACGCTGCGCAGGATAGAGCCTTCAATCTCAAACAACATACCGTTGAGGTAGTAACGAACATCTTGATTCGCCATTGAGAATTGTGTTTTCTCGATAAGACCGCGAAGTTCAGCTTGTGTCACTGACACTTCAACTTCACTGCTCCAGTCTTCAATATTTGGAAAATCTGCCGCAGGTAATGTTGCTAAAGAGAAGCGGCTACGACCAGAGCGAACCTGAATACGGTCACCATCCAATACCACCGTGATCACTGAGTTATCTGGCAATCCACGACAGATATCTAGGAATTTACGTGAAGGTACGGTAATGCTACCCGCTTCGAAATCACCTTCAAGCGTTACACGGCTGATCAGTTCAACTTCTAGATCCGTCGCTGTCATCGACAACACGTTATCTTCTACTTTAATCAGTAGGTTTCCTAGAATTGGAAGCGTTGGCCTGCCACCGAGTGCACCAGATACTTGTTGTAATGGCTTAATCAGGTGACTACGTTCAATGGTAAATTTCATATCTTGCTCTTACGGTCTAAATGGCACTGCGTAATAGTACGTGGCCAAGATTCTGCTTATTAAGGTTAAGAATACTGTGTATTAAGAAGAAAGGGTACGAATCAAGTTCGAATAATCTTCTTTAATGTCGTGGCTCTCTTCACGCAGCTGAGCAATCTTACGACAAGCATGCAGTACCGTCGTGTGGTCACGACCACCGAATGCATCGCCAATCTCAGGCAAGCTATGGTTTGTTAGCTCTTTCGCCAGTGCCATCGCCAATTGACGTGGACGAGCAACAGAACGAGAACGACGCTTAGACAATAGATCAGCGACTTTGATTTTGTAGTACTCGGCTACTGTCTTTTGAATGTTATCAATAGTGACCAGTTTTTCTTGCAGTGCAAGTAGGTCACGCAGTGCTTCACGCACGAAGTCGATCGTGATCGGGCGGCCAGTGAAGTTTGCATTCGCAATAACACGGTTCAATGCGCCTTCCAGTTCACGAACGTTAGAGCGTAGACGCTTGGCAATAAAGAACGCCACTTCATCCGCAAGGTGAATTTGGTGGTCTTCGGCTTTCTTCATCAAGATCGCAACACGTGTCTCAAGCTCTGGTGGCTCAATCGCTACCGTCAAACCCCAGCCGAAACGAGATTTAAGACGATCTTCTACCCCGTTGATCTCTTTTGGATAACGGTCAGACGTTAGGATGATCTGTTGGTTGCCTTCAAGCAGCGCGTTAAAGGTATGGAAGAACTCTTCTTGAGAACGCTCTTTATTAGCAAAGAATTGGATGTCATCGATAAGCAATGCATCAACACTACGGTAGTAGCGCTTAAATTCTTCGATCGCGTTGTTTTGCAGAGCCTTTACCATATCCTGAACAAAACGCTCTGAGTGCATGTAAACCACTTTCGCATTCGGCTTATTATCAACAATGGCGTTACCCACCGCATGCAACAAGTGCGTTTTACCTAAACCAGTGCCGCCGTATAGGAACAACGGGTTGTAGGCTGTACCTGGGTTATCAGAAACCTGACGTGCCGCAGCCAAACCGAGTTGGTTCGACTTACCTTCAACAAAGTTATTGAACTTATGTTTTGGGTTCACGTTTGAGCGGTGATTCAAGTCAACCGCGACAGGCTCTTCATCACGCCAGATATTATGGACAGGTTTGCGAGCTTGTAATTGCGCAGGTGCTGATGACTCAGCGGCCACATCAGCTGCAGTGCGAGTCTGAGTTGGTGTCGGTGTCGCAGGCTTTGGTGCAATCACACGCTTGCTTCCCACTTCAAAATGAAGATGTGGGATATCGTTACCGCAATATTCTTGCAGCAGACGGTTAATGCTATTTAGATACTTATCACGAACCCAATCGAGTACGAAACGGTTCGGTGCAAATAGAGTTAGAGTATTGTCATTGAGTTCCGCTTGTAACGGACGAACCCACATACTGAATTCTGTAGCTGGTAACTCTTCTTGAAGCTGTTGCAAACACTGCAACCAAAGCGAAGATGACACGGTGCCCTCACTCTATTTAAAGTAATATGAAATGACCGCTAATTTTACCTGTTGATAAGTCAGATCACCAGCAATTGATCACAGATCCAGTGAATAAGATCCAAGTTATTCACAATAAATTTGTAATTTATCGGTGGATCCACACATCTTGCCCCTAATTTACTCACACAATGATCCACTTATGCCCGGATCCTTGCTAGTTATCCCCAAATCGGGAATTCAATCTGGTTATGGTTAATAACATCTGGTTATTTATTCTAGTGAGCATTTTCCCAGTAACATCCAAACCCATAAATATAAGGAGTTACCAAATGAATAACTGGATTAAGGCTGCAATTGCGGCTATCGCACTCTCTGCTGCTACTGTTCAAGCTGCGACTGAAGTTAAAGTCGGCATGTCTGGTCGCTATTTCCCGTTTACGTTCGTTAAACAAGACCAGCTACAGGGTTTTGAAGTGGATTTATGGGATGAGATCGGTAAGCGTAACGATTACAAGGTTGAATACGTAACGGCAAACTTCTCTGGTCTGTTTGGTCTTCTTGAAACGGGTCGCATCGATACCATTTCAAACCAAATTACAATGACGGATGCACGTAAAGCGAAATACCTATTCGCAGACCCATACGTAGTAGACGGCGCACAAATTACCGTTCGTAAAGGTAATGACAGCATTAAAGGCATCGAAGACCTTGATGGCAAGACGGTTGCGGTAAACCTAGGCTCAAACTTTGAACAACTGCTTCGCAGCTACGACAAAGATGGCAAGATCAATGTAAAAACCTACGATACAGGTATTGAACATGACGTGGCACTGGGTCGTGCCGATGCATTCGTAATGGATCGCCTATCAGCACTAGAGCTTATCAAGAAGACTGGTCTACCATTACAACTAGCAGGTCAGCCATTCGAAACAATTGAAAACGCTTGGCCTTTCGTCGACAACGATAACGGCAAAAAACTGCAAGCAGAAGTAAATGAAGCATTAGCAGCAATGCGCGCAGATGGTACGCTAGAAAGTATCTCTCAGAAATGGTTTGGTGCGGACATTACTCAGAAGTAATTACTCACTTTCTCCATTCAAGGCCCACTGCTTTATACAGCGGTGGGCTTTTTGCTTTTGTGCACTGATTAAAAAACCTGATACAACAGTACTTACATATAGAACAACACTGCCAATAAAAATACGAGATAGATTATGGGATTTGACTTTAATTACATGCTAGAGCTGTTGCCAATACTACTGAAGTATTTAGGCACCACGATGGAGATGGCGACCTGGGGCTTGTTCTTTGCTCTGATCCTGTCTCTGATACTGGCGAATATTCGTGTATTCAAAATCCCAGTGCTCGACCAACTGAGCCAGCTGTACATTAGCTTCTTCCGAGGCACACCACTGTTGGTGCAGCTGTTCCTCCTTTATTACGGCTTACCACAAGTCTTCCCGTGGATGGTTGGGTTGGATGCCTTCAGCGCCGCTGTGATTGGCTTAACCCTGCACTTTGCCGCGTATATGGCAGAAAGTATTCGTGCCGCGATTATCGGTATTGATCGCAGCCAGATGGAAGCCAGCCTTTCGGTCGGTATGACAACCAGCCAAGCGATGCGCCGAGTGATCTTACCGCAAGCAACTCGCGTGGCACTGCCGTCGTTGATGAACTACTTCATCGATATGATCAAGTCGACTTCACTTGCCTTCACCCTAGGTGTCGCCGAAATCATGGCTAAAGCTCAGATGGAGGCTTCTTCAAGTTTCCGCTTCTTCGAGGCTTTCTTAGCAGTCGCACTGATTTACTGGGGCGTGGTGGTTATCCTCACTCGTATTCAAATTTGGGCCGAAGTGAAACTGAATAAGGCGTATGTACGATGATCAAATTACAAAATATCCACAAGCAGTTTGGTGACACCGAAGTTTTGAAAGGGATCGACCTAGAAATCAAACAAGGTGAGATAATTGTCATCATAGGTTCAAGTGGTACGGGTAAATCTACCCTACTGCGTTGTGTGAATTTTCTAGAGCAAGCCGATCAAGGCACGATTTCGATTGATGATATCAAGGTTGATACTCAGAAACACACTAAGGCAGAGGTGCTTGCACTGCGTCGTAAGACCGGTTTTGTGTTCCAAAACTATGCACTGTTCGCTCACCAAACCGCGAGACAGAATATTGCTGAAGGTTTAATTACCGTTCGTGGTTGGAAAAAACAGCAAGCCCATGAAAAAGCACAACAAATACTTGATGATATTGGCTTAGGTGACAAAGGTGATAGCTACCCAGCCGCGCTCTCTGGTGGCCAGCAACAACGGGTGGGTATTGGCCGTGCAATGGCACTACAACCCGAGCTTTTACTGTTTGATGAGCCGACTTCAGCGCTCGATCCTGAGTGGGTTGGCGAAGTGCTTAACCTAATGAAAAAACTGGCAAATCAGCATCAAACCATGCTGGTGGTTACCCATGAAATGCAGTTCGCGAGAGAGGTCGCAGACCGAGTGATCTTCATGGCTGACGGTCATATTATCGAGCAGGGATCTCCACAGGATATTTTTGGTAATCCACAGGATCCTAAATTAAAAAAATTCTTAAATAAGGTTGGGATCGACTAAGGATCCTTGTGATTTTAGTTATTCTACGTATAATCCCCCGACCGGAATTTTAGTTAACCCAATCATTGACACTTTTTGTGACAGTGATTACAATTCCGCCTCTTTGTTGAGAGGCGTCGGTTTTCCTTTCTTATATAAAGAAGAGAAAAAATGCCCACGCCGGGTTTAACAAAAACCTAAAACTACTGATCAGTAAGGTAATTACAATGAAACGCACTTTTCAACCTACAGTTCTAAAGCGTAAGCGTACTCACGGTTTCCGTGCTCGCATGGCTACTAAGAACGGTCGCGCAACAATCAATGCACGTCGTGCAAAAGGCCGTAAGCGTCTTTCTAAGTAATCTTTGATTATTTTGAATAAGCTAGCCTTCGGTCGGGAGTTACGCTTGTTAACTCCCGAACATTATCAAAATGTCTTCAAGCAAGCTCATCGAGCTGGCTCCCCTCATTTCACCATCATTGCCCGAAATAACTCTCTTTCAAATCCTCGTCTTGGATTAGCCGTTCCGAAAAAGCAGATTAAAACCGCCGTGGGTCGTAACCGATTCAAGCGTCTTACTCGTGAAAGCTTTCGTAACACTCAACACAAACTTCCTAACAAAGATTTTGTTGTAATCGCTAAGAAGAGCGCGCAAGATTTAAGCAATGAAGAAATGTTCAAGCTACTCGACAAATTATGGCTTCGCCTGTCTCGCCCTTCGCGTGGATAGCGCTAATACCCATCTATTTTTATAGATGGTTTATTAGTCCACTCATCGGCCCACGCTGCCGATTTACTCCAACCTGCTCTTTATATGCGATAGAAGCGTTGAAAGCTCACGGTTTTGTAAAAGGGTGTTGGTTATCAGGCAAACGTCTATTAAAATGCCATCCTTTGAACGAAGGGGGCTTTGACCCCGTTCCACCAGTCCAAAAACAAGACAGAGATAAATAACGATGGATTCTCAACGTAATATCCTGTTAATCGCATTGGCTTTGGTTTCTTTCCTACTGTTCCAACAATGGAACGTAGCTCAGAATCCAGCACCACAAGCGGTTGAGCAGGCACAATCTGGCAGCACCCTACCAGCGCCATCTTATGCAGATGATCTAGACCCGGCTCCTGGTCAAGTTGCTTCTTCTGCTAAAACTATCACAGTAACAACTGATGTACTGACTCTGTCAATTGATACGGTTGGTGGTGATGTCGTTAAAGCAAACCTAAACGATTACTCTGCTGAGTTCGATTCTGAAGATACGTTTGTTCTTCTTAAAAACGAACCAGGTCACCAATTTATCGCACAAAGCGGTCTAGTGGGTCCTCAAGGTATCGATTTAAGCAGCACAAACCGCCCAAGCTACACAGTTTCAGCAGACAGCTTCACGCTTGCTGATGGTCAGGATGAACTACGCATCCCGATGACTTACCAAGCGAACGGCCTTGATTACACGAAAACATTCATCCTTAAGCGTGGCAGCTACGCAATGGATGTTGAATACGATGTAGTCAACAACTCTGGTAACAACGCGACATTCGGCATGTACGCTCACCTGCGTCAGAACGTAATGGATGACGGCGGTAGCCTAACAATGCCAACTTACCGTGGTGGTGCTTACTCTACGGAAGATACGCGTTACAAAAAATACAGCTTCGACGACATGCAAGATCGCAACCTGTCTCTTAACCTAGCAAACGGTCAAGGTTGGGCAGCGATGATTCAGCACTACTTTGCAAGTGCATGGATCCCACGCGACGAAGCAGGCAGCAACCTTTACACTCGTGTAATTGGTAACCTTGGCGACATCGGTGTTCGCATGCCGAACAAAACCATCGCTACTGGCGACGAAGCAAACTTCAAAGCAACGCTTTGGGTTGGTCCTAAACTTCAAGACCAAATGGCTGCTGTTGCACCTAACCTAGACCTAGTAGTTGACTACGGTTGGTTATGGTTCATTGCTAAACCACTTCATACTCTGCTTTCGTTCATTCAAGGCATCGTTGTGAACTGGGGTCTGGCAATCATCTGTCTAACTTTCATCGTTCGTGGTGCTATGTACCCACTAACGAAAGCTCAGTACACGTCTATGGCGAAAATGCGTATGCTTCAGCCTAAGCTGACTGCAATGCGTGAGCGTATCGGCGACGACCGTCAACGCATGAGCCAAGAAATGATGGAGCTTTACAAGAAAGAGAAAGTAAACCCACTAGGTGGCTGTTTACCTATCCTTCTGCAAATGCCTATCTTCATTTCGCTATACTGGGCACTAATGGAGTCTGTTGAACTGCGTCACTCACCGTTCTTCGGTTGGATTACTGACCTTTCAGCACAAGACCCATACTACATCTTGCCACTTCTGATGGGTGCTTCAATGTTCCTAATCCAGAAGATGAGCCCGACAACTGTAACGGATCCAATGCAGCAGAAGATCATGACCTTTATGCCGGTTATGTTCACATTCTTCTTCCTGTTCTTCCCTTCAGGTCTGGTTCTATACTGGCTAGTATCGAACATCGTAACTCTGATTCAGCAAACGCTTATCTACCGCGCGCTGGAAAAGAAAGGCTTACATTCTAAGTAAGTTCGATAATAGAAAGAGACAAAGAAAGGCGACCAAAAGGTCGCCTTTTTGTTTTTAGCTGATTACAATTCAGCTAATTGATTAATCGTGAGCGCCCCTTTTTGGCTTTCACATGCTAGCAGGCACAACTATGACTACAGATACGATTGTTGCTCAAGCGACTGCACCCGGCCGTGGCGGCGTCGGTATTATTCGCGTTTCAGGCCCACAAGCAGCCCAAGTTGCGCTTGAAGTTACCGGCAAAGTACTGAAACCACGTTACGCTGAGTACACCCCTTTTAAATCTCACGATGGTTTAGAGCTAGACCAAGGCATCGCGCTTTACTTTCCTAACCCGCACTCGTTTACCGGTGAAGACGTATTAGAGCTACAAGGCCACGGTGGCCCTGTGGTAATGGATATGCTCATCAAGCGCATCCTCGCGATTCCAGGGCTACGCGCAGCACGCCCTGGTGAGTTCTCGGAGCGTGCCTTCTTGAACGACAAGATGGATTTAACCCAAGCAGAAGCGATTGCTGACCTCATTGATGCCAGTTCAGAAGAAGCGGCGAAATCAGCTCTGCAATCGTTGCAAGGTGAGTTCTCGAAACGCATTAATACGCTGGTGGACTCTCTGATTCACTTACGCATCTATGTTGAAGCCGCTATCGACTTCCCAGAAGAAGAGATTGATTTCCTTGCTGACGGTAAAGTAAGTGCTGACTTACAAGCTATCATCGACAACCTCGAAGCGGTTCGCCAAGAAGCCAATCAAGGTGCCATCATGCGTGAAGGTATGAAGGTGGTGATTGCAGGTCGTCCTAATGCCGGTAAGTCGAGCTTACTGAATGCATTATCGGGTAAAGACTCCGCGATTGTGACTGATATTGCAGGTACAACCCGTGATGTACTTCGTGAACATATCCATATTGATGGTATGCCACTGCACATTATTGATACCGCAGGCCTGCGTGAAGCCTCGGATGAAGTCGAAAAAATCGGTATTGAACGCGCTTGGGAAGAAATTGCTCAAGCCGATCGCGTTTTATTTATGGTCGATGGCACCACTACCGATGCAACCGACCCGAAAGATATCTGGCCAGATTTCGTTGATCGTCTGCCGAATAACATCGGAATGACCGTGATTCGTAACAAAGCCGATCAAACCGGTGAAGATCTCGGGATTTGCCATGTTAATGATCCAACTCTGATTCGACTATCAGCAAAGACGGGACAAGGCGTTGATGCACTACGTAATCACTTAAAAGATTGCATGGGCTTTGCTGGTGGCAATGAAGGTGGCTTCATGGCACGTCGTCGCCACTTAGATGCCCTAGAACGCGCATCTGAGCATCTAGATATTGGCCAGCAACAGCTCGAAGGCTATATGGCAGGGGAAATCTTGGCAGAAGAACTGCGTATAACGCAGCAACACCTTAACGAGATTACTGGTGAATTCAGTTCCGATGACCTACTCGGCCGTATCTTCACCTCTTTCTGTATTGGTAAATAACCTTTAAAGGCCGGCTCATGCTGGCCTTTTTCTTTAGTAAGGACAGCTTAATGATCCACATTATTACAGGCAGCACCTTAGGTGGTGCAGAGTACGTTGGCGATCACCTTAATGATCTTCTTGAAGAGCAAGGCCACGAGATCACCCTTCATAATCAGCCTGAATTCGATGATATTCCCCAACAAGGCTTTTGGTTGCTGGTGACTTCAACTCATGGTGCGGGTGAATTTCCAGATAATATTAAGCCGTTTATCGACGCATTGACCCAGCAATCTCCAGATTTAAGCCCGGTTCGCTTTGCTGTCGTGGCGCTTGGTGATTCGAGTTACGATACCTTCTGTTTGGCGGGAAAATCAGTCCACAGCCAGATGAAAGAGCTCGGTGCTCAGCCTATTTCTGACTGTTTTACCATCGATGTATTGGAAACTCCGGTACCAGAAGACGCAGCAGAAGCTTGGTTCAACGATCATAGCGACCAGTTTTAACCTCTCTCCTCTCTCAAAAAGCGGCTTATGCCGCTTTTTTTGTCTCTGAACATCGTGATTGTGAATAACTTTTTTTCAAAAACATCGAAAATTAACGATCTATTTTCAATTTCTGCTGTGGATAAGATCATACATATACGGTGATTAACCTATAGTTATCCAAATAACAAGTTTTAGGCTAATTTCCTCCTGTGAATAAGTAGCCATTTTGATCCCAGCTAATCCTCATCCTGATCAAAGTTAGATCACATCATTTGATCCAAAAAAGATCCATGATCTCGTTGATCATTTTCGACTTATCCACAGATACCCTCGATCCTAATAATAGATCTAATAAAAGATCTCCTTAAAGATCTTATCTATATTAATTAAAAACAGCTTTTTCGAAAAATCCCAAAAACGTTTTCTCAGGCTATGAAAACAGGTAGAATATCGCTCCTTTTTATCAATCTAGAAAACGTTTGAATACCTGAGGTCGGTTCATGCTTTATCACGAAAAATTTGACGTCATCGTTGTTGGTGGTGGCCATGCAGGAACGGAAGCCGCACTCGCATCTGCACGTACTGGTCAAAGTACGTTATTGCTTACTCATAATATCGATACACTAGGACAAATGTCTTGTAACCCAGCCATTGGCGGGATCGGTAAGGGCCACTTGGTAAAAGAGGTCGATGCAATGGGTGGATTAATGGCGCAAGCTATTGATCATGCAGGTATTCAGTTCAGAACATTGAACGCATCAAAAGGCCCTGCGGTTCGTGCTACTCGTGCACAAGCTGACCGCGCACTGTACAAAGCCTTTGTTCGTAACGTTCTTGAAAACACGCCAAACCTGACTTTGTTCCAACAGTCGGTTGATGACTTGATCGTTGAACAGGATCAAGTGGTAGGTGTGGTAACGCAGATGGGCCTTAAGTTCCGCGCAAGCGCAGTGGTTCTGACTGTGGGCACATTCCTAGGCGGCAAGATCCATATTGGTATGGAAAGTTCTTCAGGTGGCCGTGCTGGTGATCCACCATCGATCGCACTGGCTGACCGTCTTCGTGATCTTCCATTCCGAGTTGATCGCCTGAAAACAGGTACTCCTCCTCGTATCGATGCGCGTAGCGTTGATTTTTCTGAGCTTGAGGTTCAGCACGGTGATAACCCGACGCCTGTTTTCTCGTTCATGGGCAGCCGAGCTCAACAACCTCGTCAAATTCCATGTTACATCACGCATACCAATGAAAATACGCATGACGTAATTCGTGCCAACCTTGATCGCAGCCCTATGTACGCGGGTGTGATTGAAGGCATTGGCCCTCGTTACTGCCCTTCGATTGAAGACAAAGTAATGCGTTTTGCTGACAAGAACAGTCACCAAATTTTTATTGAGCCAGAAGGTCTAACGACTCACGAGCTATACCCGAATGGTATCTCTACCAGTCTGCCGTTTGATGTACAGGTTCAAATTGTTCGTTCGATGAAGGGCTTTGAAAATGCTCATATCGTTCGCCCTGGCTATGCGATTGAGTACGATTTCTTTGATCCTCGCGACCTTAAGCTGACTTACGAAACTAAGTTTATCAAAGGTCTATTCTTTGCGGGTCAAATCAACGGTACCACTGGCTATGAAGAAGCGGCTGCACAAGGCTTGATGGCCGGTCTGAATGCAAGTTTGTTTACTCAAGGCAAAGAAGGCTGGAGTCCACGTCGTGACCAAGCTTACATGGGCGTGCTTATCGACGACCTATCTACCATGGGTACCAAAGAACCTTACCGCATGTTTACGTCTCGCGCGGAATACCGTCTGCTGCTTCGTGAAGACAACGCCGATATCCGCTTGACTGAAAAGTCGCGTGAACTTGGCCTTGTTGATGACGCTCGTTGGGCTCGTTTCAACGAGAAGATGGAAAACATGGAGAAGGAGCGTCAACGTCTGAAAGAGACTTGGATTAATCCAAAATCTGAAGATATTGATCAACTGAACCAAATTCTGAAAACACCAATGTCTCGTGAAGCGAGCGGTGAAGATCTTCTTCGTCGCCCTGAAATGACTTATTCACAGTTAACCGCATTGGATCGTTTTGGTCCTGCACTGGAAGATCAACAAGCGTCTGAGCAAGTTGAGATCCAAGTGAAGTACGATGGTTACATTCAGCGTCAACAAGACGAAATTGAAAAATCACTGCGTCATGAAAACACCAAACTGCCTGCTGATATCGATTACAGCAAGGTAAAAGGACTTTCTAACGAAGTGGTTCTTAAACTAACGACAGCTAAGCCTGACTCAATTGGTATTGCTTCGCGAATTTCAGGTATCACACCTGCAGCAATCTCAATTCTGTTGGTTTACTTGAAAAAACACGGCCTGTTGAAAAAAGGTGAGGAAGCATAATGAGCGCATTACGCGAAAAACTGGATCACCTTATTGGCCAGACTGAACTTGAAGTATCTGAAAAACAACGTGGCCAGTTGGTTGGCTACGTTGAGTTACTGAACAAGTGGAACAAAGCTTATAACCTAACATCAGTTCGTGACCCACAAGAAATGATGGTGAAACATATCTTAGATAGCATCATTGTTAGCACTCACTTACAAGGTAAGCGCTTTATCGATGTGGGTACGGGACCTGGTCTTCCTGGGATTCCGCTCTCAATCATGAATCCAGACTGCGAGTTTTACTTGCTAGACAGCCTAGGTAAGCGTATTCGTTTTATCAAACAGGTGATTCATGAGCTGGGTATCGACAACGTGGTACCGGTTCAAAGTCGCGTTGAAGAATTTCAACCAGAAGAAAAGTTTGATGCAGTGCTCAGTCGTGCATTTGCGTCAATGACAGACATGGTAGAGTGGTGTCACCATTTACCTAAAGAGCAATCCGGTGTATTTTTGGCTCTTAAGGGACAACATCCTAGAGACGAAATCGACCTGTTACCTGAATGGTGTTCAGTGACAGACATTAAAGCTTTGCAAGTGCCAGAGCTTGATGGAGAGCGTCATCTAGTTACTTTATCGCGTCAGGGATAATCAGCGAGGCCATAGTGGGTAGAATCGTAGCAATTGCCAACCAGAAGGGTGGCGTAGGAAAAACAACAACTTGCATTAATTTAGCAGCATCAATGGCGGCAACAAAACGCAAGATATTGGTTGTTGACCTCGATCCTCAAGGTAATGCCACTATGGCGAGCGGTGTCGATAAGTATCAAGTTGAAGCAACTGCTTACGATTTGCTGGTTGAAGACACCCCATTTGATGAGGTAGTTTGCCGAAGTACATCTGGCAATTATGACCTCATCGCCGCAAACGGTGATGTGACTGCGGCAGAAATCAAGTTAATGGAAGTATTTGCTCGTGAAGTTCGTTTAAAAAACGCACTCGAATCCATTCGCGACAACTATGATTTCATCTTTATTGATTGCCCACCTTCATTGAACCTTCTTACAATCAACGCGATGGCTGCGGCCGATTCCGTATTGGTTCCTATGCAATGTGAATATTTTGCTTTGGAAGGTTTGACTGCGTTGATGGATACCATCAGTAAGCTCGCTGCGGTAGTAAACGAGAATCTGAAGATCGAAGGTCTTCTGCGTACAATGTATGATCCTCGTAACCGCTTATCGAATGAAGTCTCTGATCAACTCAAAAAACACTTCGGTAGCAAAGTTTACCGAACTGTGATCCCTCGAAATGTACGTTTGGCAGAAGCGCCGAGTCATGGCAAGCCAGCAATGTACTACGACAAGTATTCCGCAGGTGCTAAGGCATATCTTGCTCTTGCAGGCGAAATGTTGCGTCGTGAAGAAGTCCCAGTATAGGTCTAACCAAAGGAATTCGCTCAATGTCTAAGCGTGGTTTAGGAAAAGGGTTAGATGCATTACTTGCAACTAGCTCATTGGCTCGTGAAAAACAACAAGTTGCTTCTCATAGTCAGGCTTTGTCTGCAGAAGGCGAGTTCACAGAGATTGCTATCGGTAGCTTGAAGCCAGGCGTATATCAACCGCGTAAGGATATGGCGCCAGAAGCGCTAGAAGAGCTGGCCGCATCTATTCAATCTCAAGGTATTATTCAACCGATCGTCGTGCGTCCTTTAGCGTATGGACAATATGAGATTATTGCTGGTGAGCGCCGTTGGAGAGCTGCGCGTCAAGCTGGCTTAAAACAGGTGCCGTGCTTGGTCAAGAAGGTTGAAGACAAAGCTGCGATTGCGATGGCATTGATTGAGAACATTCAGCGTGAAGACTTGAATGTTATCGAAGAAGCACAAGCGCTAGAGCGCTTACAGAACGAATTCGAGCTGACACATCAACAAGTCGCCGAAGTGATCGGTAAATCGAGAGCAACGGTTAGTAACTTATTACGTCTAAATCAGTTAGAAAATGAAGTAAAAGGTTTAGTTTCCAATAAACAACTGGAAATGGGTCATGCTCGAGCATTGCTTGCGCTTGAAGGTGATACCCAGATTGAAGCAGCCAACACTGCGGCAACCAAAAAAATGACCGTGCGTCAAACTGAGCAGCTTGTCAAAAAGTGCTTAAAACCAGACGTTGAAGGTGAATCGAAGCCTGAAGACACAGAAGCTATCGAACTTTCACGAAGACTCACGGAAAAATTGCAAGCAAACGTTTCAGTTACTCGTTCTGTTAGCGGTAAGTCAAAAGTGACAATTACTCTTGATGAGCCTCACAAATTAGAGCAACTTATTGCTAAACTAGAGTACTAAATGAGATAATTGATTTAGGTCAATTATGTAATAAACAAGTAATTTCGTACAAAAGTTGTAGGTTTGTATACAAAAATGTAAATGATTGCTGCATTGTTATTGCAATCAATTTGGCTGAACGTATAATTTTCGCCAATTTCTCAGCACGCTTTTAAGCGAGTAGTAAAGAAGGCTTAAAAGAGGAACGAATACATGGTAGCGGCGTTAGCAAGACCAGGACGAGTGCTTGCAAAGCAAATGTTATTGATCGAGCTTAGCGCGGTTATATTAGTGGCGATAGGGTTAGGTTTAGCTGTTAATCCTGATTGGGGTTTTGCTGCATTAATCGGTGGCGGTATTTTTGTCATCGCAAATGCAGTTTTTTGTGTGTGTGCTTTCCTATTTAGTGGAGCTCGCGCAACTAAGTTAGTTGCGGCGTCGTTCTATGCAGGCGAAGCGCTAAAAATCCTTATCACAGTTCTACTATTCTCTATTGTCTACATGTATATGCAGGTGGAATTAGTTCCCCTCAAACTGACCTATTTACTGGTTCTAGGTATTAATATCTTTGCGCCAGTGCTTTTCATTAACAATAAAAAATAGGATGAGTTATGGCTGCGCCAACAGCATCCGGATACATTGAGCACCACTTACAAAACCTTTCTTTAGCTAAGTTTGGTCTTGTAGAGGAGACAAGTTTCTGGAACGTACATATAGACAGTCTGTTTTTTTCGGTGTTGACAGGGATGTTATTCCTTTGGGTTTTTCGCTCAGTCGCTAAGAAAGCAACAGTAGGTGTACCTGGTAAGCTTCAGTGTTTTGTTGAAATGGTAGTTGAATTCGTTGATGGCAACGTTAAAGACACTTTCCATGGCCGCAACCCTCTGATTGCTCCATTAGCACTGACTATATTCTGCTGGATTATTTTAATGAACTTGATGGACTTAGTGCCTATCGATTTCTTACCATATCCTGCGGAGCATTGGCTAGGTATCCCTTATTTGAAAGTGGTTCCTTCAGCTGATGTTAATATAACCATGTCAATGGCCTTAGGTGTTTTTGCTCTGATGATCTACTACAGCATCAAAGTAAAAGGCTTAGGTGGATTCGCCAAAGAACTTGCTTTACATCCATTTAATCACCCAATCATGATCCCGTTTAACCTACTGATTGAAGTGGTATCGCTACTCGCGAAGCCTCTATCACTTGGTATGCGTCTATTCGGTAACATGTTCGCAGGTGAGGTTGTATTCATTCTTTGTGCGGCAATGCTACCGTGGTATTTACAATGGGTAGGCTCTCTACCTTGGGCTATCTTCCATATCTTGGTTATTTTGATTCAAGCATTTGTTTTCATGATGTTAACAATTGTTTATTTATCAATGGCCCATGAAGATGGCGATCACTAAAAATTTTTAAGTTTTATTCTAACTATTAATGTTAATCGGAGAACGTAAATGGAAACTGTACTAAGTTTTTCAGCAATCGCTGTTGCTATTATTGTTGGTCTTTGTGCCGTAGGTACTGCAATTGGTTTTGCTATTCTTGGTGGTAAATTCCTAGAAGGCGCTGCGCGTCAACCTGAAATGGCTCCAATGCTACAAGTTAAGATGTTCATCATCGCTGGTCTACTGGATGCTGTTCCAATGATCGGTATCGTAATCGCACTACTATTCACGTTTGCTAACCCATTTGTTGGTCAACTAGCAGGCTAATTAACTGTTAATTAGTTAATTAAATTTTTGTAGTTGATTCTTAACGAGGGGTAGCTGTTGTGAATATGAACGCAACTCTGTTAGGTCAAGCAATTGCTTTTTCTATGTTTGTTTGGTTCTGCATGAAATATGTATGGCCACCAATCATGCAAGCAATTGAAGAGCGTCAGAAAAAAATTGCTGACGGTCTAGTAGCCGCTGAACGTGCTGCTAAAAACTTGGATCTAGCACAAGCCAACGCTTCTGACCAATTGAAAGAAGCGAAGCGCACCGCAACTGAGGTTATTGAACAGGCAAATAAACGCAAGGCTCAAATTATTGATGAAGCTCGCGAAGAGGCTCAGGCAGAACGCCAGAAAATCTTAGCGCAAGCGGAAGCCGAAATTGAAGCTGAGCGCACACGTGCCCGTGATGACCTGCGCAAACAAGTCGCAACTCTGGCAATTGCTGGTGCTGAGAAAATCCTTGAGCGTACAATCGATAAAGATGTACACGATGATCTTCTTAACAACATTACTGCAAAACTTTAAAGCAAGGGGCTGTATATGTCTGATTTGACTACAATCGCACGCCCCTATGCTAAAGCAGCGTTTGACTTTGCGGTAGAGAAAGGTGAGCTAGACCAATGGGGTCAGATGCTTACTTTTGCTGCCGAAGTGGCACAAAATGATGATGTTCACAATTTCTTAAGCAGCTCTCAAACTGCTGAAAAATTAGCTGAAGTATTCATTGTAATTTGTGGCGAACAATTTGATGAATTCGGCCAGAACTTGATAAAAGTAATGGCAGAGAATGGCCGCTTAATGGCTTTTCCTGATGTTTGCAAAGAGTTCTTATTGCTCAAACAAGAGCACGAGAAAGAGATCGACGTTGAAGTCACTTCAGCGGTTGAACTTTCTAAAGAACAACGCGCAGAGATCAGCAGCAAATTGGAACAGCGCTTAGCGCGCAAAGTTCAGCTGAATTGCAGTATAGATGAGACTCTACTTAGTGGAGTTATTATTCGAGCCGGAGACCTAGTCATCGATAACTCAGCGCGCAGTCGTTTAGACCGCCTGAGCGATGCATTGCAGTCTTAATGGGGATTGGAGCATGCAACTTAATTCCACTGAAATTAGCGATCTAATTAAACAACGTATTGAATCTTTCGACGTTGTTAGTGAAGCTCGCAATGAAGGTACTATCGTTTCTGTAAGCGATGGCATCCTTAGCATCCACGGCCTAGCGGACGTGATGCAAGGTGAAATGATCGAACTACCGGGTGGCCGTTACGCTCTAGCACTGAACTTGAACCGTGATTCGGTTGGTGCTGTTGTAATGGGCCCGTATGCTGACCTACAGGAAGGCATGAAAGTTACAGGTACTGGTCGTATTCTAGAAGTACCAGTAGGTCCTGAAATGCTTGGTCGTGTTGTAAACACGCTAGGTGAGCCAATTGATGGTAAAGGTCCAATCGAAGCTAAATTGACTTCGCCTGTAGAAATTATCGCACCAGGTGTAATCGACCGTAAATCGGTAGATCAACCTGTTCAAACTGGTTACAAGTCTGTTGACTCAATGATCCCTATCGGTCGTGGTCAACGTGAACTAGTAATCGGTGACCGTCAGACTGGTAAAACAGCAATGGCGATCGATGCGATTATTAACCAAAAAGATTCTGGTATTTTCTCTATCTACGTAGCTATCGGCCAAAAAGCGTCGACTATTGCTAACGTAGTTCGCAAACTAGAAGAGCACGGCGCACTAGCAAACACTGTTGTTGTTGTTGCATCGGCTTCTGAATCTGCAGCGCTGCAATACCTTGCACCGTATGCTGGTTGTGCGATGGGCGAATACTTCCGTGATCGCGGTGAAGATGCACTGATTGTTTATGATGATCTATCTAAGCAAGCTGTCGCTTACCGTCAGATCTCACTACTGCTTAAGCGTCCACCAGGTCGTGAAGCGTTCCCTGGTGATGTTTTCTACCTTCACTCTCGTCTACTAGAGCGTGCTGCTCGTGTAAGCGAACACTACGTAGAAGAATTCACTAAAGGCGAAGTGAAAGGCAAGACGGGTTCTTTAACTGCTCTTCCTATCATCGAAACGCAAGCTGGTGACGTATCTGCATTCGTACCGACGAACGTAATCTCGATTACCGATGGTCAGATCTTCCTACAAACTGAGCTATTCAACGCGGGCGTACGTCCAGCTGTTGACCCTGGTATCTCAGTTTCTCGTGTAGGTGGTTCGGCGCAGACTAAAATCATCAAGAAGCTATCTGGCGGTATCCGTACTGCTCTAGCTCAATACCGTGAACTTGCAGCATTTGCTCAGTTCTCTTCGGATCTTGATGAAGCGACTAAGAAGCAGCTAGACCATGGTCAAAAAGTTACAGAACTGATGAAGCAGAAGCAATACGCTCCTATGTCTGTATTTGACCAAGCTCTAGTAATCTTCGCTGCAGAGCGTGGATACCTTCAAGACGTTGAACTTTCTAAAGTTCTAGACTTTGAAGCTGCTTTACTGTCGTTTGCTCGTGGTCAATATGCCGATCTAGCAACACAGATCGACACAACGGGTGCTTTCAATAAAGAAATCGAAGCTGAGCTGAAGAAGCTTGTTGACGATTTCAAGGCAACCCAGACCTGGTAATTGGTAGGTGGTCTTAGGGCCACCTCATACCATTAACGGAGAGTAACGATGGCCGGCGCAAAAGAGATACGTAATAAAATCGGTAGTGTTAAAAGCACACAGAAGATTACGAAAGCAATGGAAATGGTAGCAGCTTCAAAAATGCGTCGTTCTCAAGACGCAATGGAAGCTACTCGTCCATATGCAGAAACAATGCGTAAAGTGATCGGTCATTTGGCTAATGGTAGCCTCGAGTATAAGCATCCTTATCTTGAGGAACGTGAAGCCAAACGTGTTGGTTACATCATCGTTTCTACAGACCGTGGTCTTTGTGGTGGTTTGAACATTAACTTGTTCAAAAAAGCCATGAACGACATGAAAGATTGGTCTGAGAAAGGTGCTGACGTTGAACTTGCAATTGTAGGTTCAAAAGCGACAGCATTTTTCAACAACAGCGGCGCGAAAGTAGCAGCTCAAGTTTCTGGTCTGGGCGATCGCCCAAGCCTTGAAGACTTGATTGGCTCTGTAAGCGTTATGCTGAAGAAATATGATGAAGGCGAATTGGATCGCCTGTTCGTAGTGTTCAACAAGTTTGAAAACACTATGGTACAAGAACCAACGATCGATCAATTACTTCCTTTGCCTAAATCAGACAGCGAAGACATGAAACGCGATCATGCTTGGGACTACATTTATGAGCCTGAGCCAAAACCACTACTAGATGCACTACTGGTTCGCTACGTCGAATCTCAAGTATATCAAGGTGTGGTCGAGAACCTTGCTTGTGAGCAAGCGGCTCGAATGATTGCTATGAAATCAGCAACAGATAACGCTGGTGACATTATTGATGACTTAGAACTTGTGTACAACAAAGCGCGTCAAGCGGCAATTACACAAGAACTTTCTGAGATCGTTTCAGGCGCAGCTGCGGTTTAAGCTTAGGTAAAACTAAATAGTTAGAGGATTAACGATGGCTACAGGTAAGATCGTACAGATCATCGGTGCGGTAGTCGACGTAGAGTTCCCACAGGGTGAAGTACCTCGTGTATACGACGCTCTGAATGTTAATGAAGTACAAGAACGTTTAGTTCTTGAAGTTCAGCAACAACTTGGCGGTGGCGTAGTTCGCGCAATCGTAATGGGTAGCTCTGATGGTTTACGTCGTGGTTTGACAGTTGAAAATACTGGCGCTCCAATCTCAGTACCAGTAGGTACTAAGACATTGGGTCGTATCATGAATGTCCTAGGTGACGCGATTGATGAGTGTGGCGAGATTGGTGCTGAAGAGCATTACGCCATTCACCGTGAAGCTCCAAGCTACGAAGAGCAGTCTAACGAGACAGCTCTTCTAGAAACTGGTGTTAAAGTAATCGACTTGATTTGTCCATTCGCTAAGGGTGGTAAAATCGGTCTATTCGGTGGTGCTGGTGTAGGTAAGACCGTTAACATGATGGAACTTATCAACAACATCGCACTTCAACACTCAGGCCTATCTGTATTTGCAGGTGTAGGTGAGCGTACTCGTGAAGGTAACGATTTCTACTTTGAGATGCAGGAAGCAGGTGTTGTAAACATCGAAAAACCTGAAGAATCAAAAGTAGCGATGGTTTACGGTCAGATGAACGAGCCACCAGGTAACCGTCTACGTGTTGCCCTGACTGGCCTAACAATGGCAGAGCGCTTCCGTGACGAAGGTCGTGACGTTCTACTGTTCGTTGATAACATCTACCGTTACACACTAGCAGGTACTGAAGTATCAGCACTTCTAGGTCGTATGCCTTCTGCGGTAGGTTACCAACCTACACTGGCTGAAGAAATGGGTGTTCTACAAGAGCGTATCACGTCAACTAAAGCTGGTTCTATCACGTCTGTACAGGCGGTATACGTACCTGCGGATGACTTGACTGACCCGTCTCCAGCAACAACGTTCGCTCACTTGGATGCAACGGTTGTACTTAACCGTAACATCGCATCTATGGGTCTATACCCTGCGATCGACCCGCTAGATTCTACTTCACGTCAACTGGATCCATTGGTAGTTGGACAAGAGCACTACGACATCGCTCGTGGCGTTCAGTCTACTCTTCAGCGCTATAAAGAGCTGAAAGATATCATTGCTATCCTAGGTATGGACGAGCTATCTGAAGAAGATAAGCAAGTTGTATCTCGTGCTCGTAAGATTGAGAAGTTCCTAACTCAGCCTTACCACGTAGCGGAAGTATTTACAGGTGACCCAGGCATTTACGTACCTCTTAAAGAGACTCTACGTGGCTTCCAAGGTCTTCTATCTGGTGAATACGATGACATTCCAGAGCAAGCGTTCATGTACTGTGGTGCAATTGACGAAGCTATCGAGAATGCTAAGAAGCTATAAGGCTAACTAGGAGGCGATATGGCAGCAATAACCTTTCACCTAGACGTTGTAAGTGCAGAGAAACAAATTTTCTCAGGCCTTGTTGAGACGTTTCAGGTGACCGGTAGTGAGGGTGAACTTGGTATTTTCCATGGTCACTGTCCACTGCTGACCGCTATCAAGCCTGGCATGGTGCGTATTGTTAAGCAGCACGGCCACGAAGAAATCATTTATGTTTCTGGTGGTATGGTAGAAGTTCAGCCTGGTACAGCAACTGTACTGGCTGATACAGCTATCCGTGGTGAAGAGCTAGACGCAGCAAAGGCGGAAGAAGCTAAGCGCAAGGCTGTGGAGAATATCCAAAATCAGCATGGCGACATAGACTTCGCACAAGCGGCCGGTGAACTGGCTAAAGCCATTGCTCAGTTACGAGTTATCGAACTGACAAAACAGCGTCGTTAATCTTTTTAAGATTACAGACTCTGAGATAAAGGCGACCTAAGGGTCGCCTTTTTGCATTTTTAGATTCTCAAAAATGCTTCTTTTACGTATCACTACTGGTTAAATGGTTATTGCGATTTAATTTTTTGCCCAAAAACGGTTACAATATCGGCTTAATAAAAATAACGTTGGATAGGTTTACAATGAAGTTTAGCGCGGTAATTCTCGCGGCGGGCAAAGGCACTCGCATGTATTCAAACACACCAAAGGTTCTGCACACACTTGCGGGTAAGCCAATGGTGAAGCATGTTATCGATACATGTAATGGTCTAGGCGCTCAAAACATCAACCTGGTTTACGGCCACGGTGGTGATCAGATGAAGGCTACCTTAGCTGAAGAATCTGTAAACTGGGCACTGCAAGCTGAACAGCTCGGCACAGGTCACGCTGTGGATCAAGCATCTGCACATTTCGCTGATGATGAAAAAGTATTGGTGCTCTACGGTGATGTTCCACTGATTTCACCTGAAACCATTGAAAACCTATTAGACGCTCAACCAAACGGTGGTATCGCGCTACTTACTGTCGTGTTAGACAACCCGATGGGCTACGGACGTATTATTCGTCGTAATGGCCCTGTTGTGGCTATCGTTGAACAGAAAGATGCAACGGATGAGCAGAAGCTTATCAAAGAGATCAATACCGGCGTTATGGTGGCGACTGGTGGCGATCTGAAGCGCTGGTTGTCAGGTCTAAGCAACGACAACGCACAGGGTGAATATTACCTGACTGACGTTATCGCTGCGGCTCACGACGAAGGTCGTGCAGTTGAAGCGGTACACCCAGTAAGCCCAATTGAAGTGGAAGGCGTTAACGATCGTTCGCAACTGGCTCGCCTAGAGCGCGCTTACCAAGCTACGCAAGCCGATAAGCTATTGAAGCAAGGCGTGATGCTACGCGACCCTAGCCGCTTTGATCTACGCGGTGATCTGCAGTGCGGTATGGATGTCGAGATCGATACTAACGTTATCATTGAAGGCAGTGTCAGCATTGGTGATAATGTGGTTATTGGTACGGGATGTGTACTGAAAGACTGTGAGATTGACGACAACACCATCGTTCGTCCATACAGCGTTATTGAAGGGGCAACGGTGGGGGAAGACTGTACCGTTGGTCCATTCACTCGCCTACGTCCGGGTGCCGATATGCGTAATAACTCGCACGTCGGTAACTTTGTTGAAGTGAAGAACACTCGCCTTGGCGAAGGCTCTAAAGCCAACCACCTGACTTATCTTGGGGATGCTGAAATTGGTCAGCGCGTAAACGTGGGTGCGGGTGCAATTACTTGTAACTACGATGGGGCGAATAAGTTTAAGACCATTATTGGTGATGACGTGTTTGTTGGTTCAGATAGTCAATTAATAGCGCCTGTTACGATTGGTAATGGTGCGACGGTTGGTGCTGGCTCTACCGTAACACGCGATGTTTCTGAAAATGAGCTAGTTATCAGCCGTGCGAAAGAACGTAAGATTGCTGACTGGCAGCGTCCGACTAAGAAAAAGTAGTCTCTTAATAAATAAGATGATTTAAATGAAAGTCAGTAGTACCGCTACTGGCTTTTTCTTATTTATCTAGATATAAAAAAAGAGCGAGTAATCTCGCTCTTTTTTGTTTTCGTTAACTTAGAAACTAGTCTTGTTTCTCGTCAGCGACTACTCGAGAGTTGTCAGGTGTCGCGAAGTGTTCAGAAAGCTCTTTGTTCGAAACAATATAGCCAACCCACAACGCACCCAAACAGATCACAACGGCAATACCCGTCGCGCTTAGTGCTTGGCTAGCCATTGCCGCGACCAATGCACTTGATAGGCCACTGATACTGATTTGCAGGCTGTTTTGTAGACCAGCAGCTGTTGCTGGGCTTTGTTTAGCGCTTGATAGAGCACGGTTTACTACGATTGGGTAAAGTGCGCCGTTTGCGACAGCAATCAAACAGAAAGGCGCAAGTAGAGGCCAGATTGACGTCAGTTCCCACTGTGATGCGATAAAGATAAGCATCGCCGCTACACTGAACAAACCGATAAGGTTTCTTAGTACAACGCCATCGCCATATTTCTTCACTGCTTGCTTACCGAAGTAACCACCCGCCATGAACGCGATTGTTTGTGGGATAAAGCTCAAACCGATGTCTTTTGCTTCATAACCTAGTTGAGCCATGATCTCTGGCATACCCGTTAGGTAAGCGAAGAACGCTGCAGATGCTGAAGCAAACATTAAGACATTACCCATGTAAGGCTTTGATTTAAGCAACATCTTGATGTCTGTCTTAATCGATGTCTGTTTTACTTCAGGCGCTTCTTTTGGTTGAGCCATTGTTGTCGCCACTAGCAGTGCACCCATCAAGGTTAATGTGATGAAGATGCTGTGCCAGCCAAAGCTATCCGCCAGTAACACACCTAGCTGAGGTGCTAATGCAGGAGATAGCGCAACCAAAGGCATGATGGTTGCAAAAATTTGTTGGCTACTGCTTTGTGAGTAACGCTTGATAACCATTGCTTGCCAGATTACCGCAGGAGCACATACGCCGATCGCTTGAATGAAGCGCAGTGTCAGTAGATGCCATACCTCGGTGCTGAATGCTAAGCCGAATGAAGCTACAGTAAAGATAACAAGACCAACCGCCAGCGTATTACGGTGACCATACTTGTCACTCGCCAGACCCCAAAGAAGCTGACCCATTGCCATACCGCCAAGGAATACCGTTAAAGACAGGGCAATCTGCTCTGGGCCGGTTGCGAAATCAACTTCCATTGCCTTAAATGCAGGAAGGTACATATCGGTCGCAATAAAGCCAAGCATTGAAAGAACTGCAAGGTAGACCAATTGAAATTTAGAAATATTCATAAGATGCCATTAAGCTAAAGGTAATGATGTTTTTATCATCAAAAAAATTGTTTGATATACAGAAGTGAAAGCCCCTGTTTATTTATGCTGACATTCTATTTTTCAGACCTGATAAAATAAAACGCTAAAATATGTGGTTATCAATCAAAAAATTTGAAGGCTTATGTTCTCTAAATCCTCTTTAGAAATGCTCGATACGGTAGCGCGCTTGGGCAGTTTTACCGCGGCGGCTGAGCAGTTGCACAAAGTGCCCTCGGCGATCAGTTATGGTGTCAGACAGGTCGAACAAGAACTGGATGTGCTGCTTTTCAGGCGTTTACCGAGAAAGGTTGAGCTCACTCCGGCAGGTGAACTGTTCATTGAAGAGGCGCGTGCACTACTGAGGCAAATGGAAGAGGTCAGTGCCCAGACTCGTCGAGCAGCTCGAGGTTGGAAGAAAACCTTGCGTCTGACGCTCGATAATGTGGTGAAGCTCGACAAGATGAAGCCGATGATTGAAGAGTTCTATCAAACCTTTGAGTTTGCCGAACTTCAGATCAACATGGAGGTATTCAACGGCTCATGGGAAGCGATTGCACAGGGCAGGGCGGATATCGTGATTGGCGCCACCTCAGCTGTGCCAGTTGGTGGCGATTTTGAAGTCAAAGACATGGGGCAATTAGATTGGGCATTTGTAATGTCGCCAAGTCACCCGTGTGTGCGCGAACAGAACCTCAATGAAGAGTTCGTGAGCCAATATCCAGCCATCTGCTTGGATGATACCTCCAGTGTGCTCCCTAAGCGACACACAGGCCACTACTCAAGTCAAAGACGCCTGTTGTTACCCAATTGGTATAGCGCAATTGAATGCCTTAAAAATGGAGTAGGGGTGGGTTATATGCCGAGGCACATTGCCGCGCCAATTATCGAACAAGGCTTGCTGGTGGAAAAAATACTGCCTGAACCGAGTCCGCAGAGTCATTGTTGTTTGGTGTGGCGAAAAGACGATAACCATAAGTTGATCGAGTGGATGGTGAAATACCTAGGATCGAGTGAACAACTTCACCAAGATTGGTTGGATCATCGCAAGGCGGTCTAATGATCTGTTTACAAGAAGATCCTTTTCAAGCTTAAGCTGAATCAGCATCAATAAAAAGAGCGAGTAAAAACTCGCTCTTTTGGGTTTGATAGTTTAATTCTTAAGACAAGAAGAACTTGTAGGAAGGGTTATCGGTTTCATCTTTACACTGATAACCAAGCTCTCGTAAATGTGTTGAGAACTGAGCTAAATCATCATCGCCAAGTTCGAAGCCACACAATACGCGACCATAATCGGCACCGTGGTTACGATAGTTGAACAGGCTGATGTTCCAGTGGGTACCTAAGGTATCAAGGAACTTAATCAAGGCTCCTGGGTATTCAGGAAACTCGAAGCTGTATAGGCGCTCTTTCAATGGTTTTGATGGTTTGCCGCCAATCATATAGCGAATGTGTAGTTTTGCCATCTCATCATCAGAAAGGTCGACGACTGGATATCCGCCCTCACGTAGGTCATTGATGATGTGCTCAAGTTCTTCCTGACCACCTTGCAGACGTACACCAACGAAGATATTCGCTAGGCTTTCGTCGTTGTGGCGGTAGTTAAACTCCGTCACCGCTCGGCCGCCAATAATATTGCAGAACTCTAGGAACGCCCCTTGTCGCTCAGGGATAGTCACCGCAAGCAGACCTTCTCGCTTCTCACCTAGCTCACAACGTTCAGAGACATATCGCAGGCCGTGGAAGTTGGTGTTAGCACCAGACAGTACCGTTGCCAATTGCTTGTCTTGCAGTTGGTTTTGTTCTGCAAATTTCTTCAAGCCAGCCAGAGCAAGTGCTCCTGAAGGTTCAGCAATCGCACGAGTGTCTTCAAAGATGTCTTTCACCGCCGAGCAGATCTCATCACTAGAGACTGCAATGTGACCGTCAATGTACTGTTGGCAAAGACGGAAGGTCTCTTCGCCAATGCGTTTAACCGCCACACCATCAGCAAACATGCTGACCTGATCCAGTACCACAGGTTCACCAGCATCGAGAGCTGCTTTTAAGCATGACGAATCTTCTGGTTCTACTGCAATGACTTTAATCTCTGGCATCAGCTGTTTTACTAATACAGCAACACCCGCAGCTAAGCCGCCACCACCAACCGGCACAAAGATATAATCCATGTGACCGTTTTGCTGCAGCATCTCCATGCCCATAGTACCTTGCCCTGCAATCACCAGTGGGTGATCAAAAGGAGGCACAAAGGTAAAGCCATGTTCAGCAGAAAGACGCTCGGCTTCTGCCTTGGCTTCATCAAAGTTGCTGCCGTGTAGAACCACTTTACCGCCAAATCCACGTACCGCATCAACCTTGATGTCTGGTGTGGTTTTTGGCATCACAATCGTAGTCTGAATTCCCAACTTAGAACCAGACAGCGCCATACCTTGAGCATGATTACCCGCCGATGCAGCAATCACACCTGCGGCTTTTTGCTGCTCAGAAAGGCTTGATACCATGTTGTAGGCACCACGTAGCTTGAACGAGTGCACCGGCTGACGGTCTTCTCGTTTAAGCTGAACCTGATTACCAATGCGCGCGCTTAAACGCGGCATATCCTGTAGAGGTGTTACGATTGCAGCTTCGTAAACCGGCGCTCTCAGGATCTGACGCAGATAGTCTGCGCCAGTTTGTTTCTGGGGACTGGAGGTGTCATCACTCATAGTTAGCCCTCAAGTTTAGACTTATCACGTACTGCGCCTTTGTCGGCACTGGTCGCCATGCTTGCGTAAGCTTTCAGTGCGAAAGACACTTCACGCTGACGGTTTTCTGGTTTCCAGCCTAGTGCGTCTTGCTTAACACGACGCGCTTCTAGTTCAGCTTCAGGCACATCAAGTGTGATCGAACGGCTAGGGATGTCGATAGTGATGATATCGCCAGTGTTTACTAGACCAATCACACCGCCACTTGCTGCTTCTGGAGAAGCGTGACCGATAGACAGACCCGATGTACCACCCGAGAAACGACCATCTGTTAATAGAGCACAAGACTTGCCTAGACCCATAGATTTTAGGTAAGTGGTTGGGTAAAGCATTTCTTGCATGCCCGGACCACCTTTAGGACCTTCGTAACGAATAACAACCACTTCGCCCGCTTTCACTTTGCCACCTAAGATGCCATCAACAGCACTATCTTGGCTTTCAAATACGATAGCAGGACCTTGGAATTTCAGGTTCTCTTCATCAACACCTGCTGTCTTAACGATACAACCGTCAACGGCGATGTTGCCTGAAAGTACGGCTAGGCCACCTTCTTGGCTGAATGCATTCTCTTTAGTACGGATACAACCTTCTTTACGGTCGTCATCAAGACGATCCCAACGGCAATCTTGTGAGAAGGCTTTGGTGGTACGAATACCTGCTGGGCCCGCGCGGAAGAACTTAAGTACCGCTTCGTCTTCTGTCTGCATGATGTCGTATTGAGCTAGCTGCTCTTGCATGCTTAGACCAAGCACTGTGCGAGTCTGGTTGTTCAGTAGGCCAGCACGATCTAATTCACCTAGGATAGCCATTACACCACCAGCGCGGTGAACGTCTTCCATGTGGTATTTAGGCGTTGAAGGTGCAACCTTACATAGGTGTGGAACGCGGCGAGACATCTCGTCGATATCGCCCATATCAAAATCAATCTCACCTTCTTGAGCAGAAGCCAATAGGTGAAGAACGGTGTTACTAGAACCGCCCATTGCGATATCCAGTGCCATCGCGTTTTCAAATGCTGCGCGGTTTGCGATGTTACGAGGCAGTGCTGATTCGTCATCTTGCTCGTAGTAACGCTTGGTTAGGTCAACGATGCGCTTACCAGCATTGATGAATAGCTCTTCACGGTCTGCGTGGGTTGCTAGCATAGAACCGTTACCTGGCTGAGATAGACCAAGCGCTTCTGTTAGACAGTTCATTGAGTTCGCTGTGAACATACCTGAACATGAACCACATGTCGGACATGCAGAACGCTCTACTTGCTCACTTTGCTCATCAGAAATGGTTGGATCGGCACCTTGGATCATTGCGTCAACAAGGTCTAGCTTGATGATTTGATCTGAAAGCTTAGTTTTACCCGCTTCCATTGGGCCGCCTGATACAAAGATCACTGGGATGTTAAGGCGCATTGCAGCCATCATCATTCCCGGAGTGATTTTGTCACAGTTAGAGATACATACCATCGCATCCGCACAGTGAGCATTCACCATGTACTCTACTGAGTCTGCGATAAGCTCACGTGATGGCAGTGAGTACAGCATGCCACCGTGACCCATTGCGATACCATCATCAACTGCGATGGTGTTGAATTCTTTAGCGATACCGCCCGCTTTCTCGATTTCACCCGCAACCAATTGACCCATATCTTTAAGGTGAACGTGGCCTGGTACGAATTGAGTGAAAGAGTTTACAACTGCGATGATTGGCTTACCGAAGTCATCATCTTTAACGCCAGTTGCACGCCATAAAGCGCGCGCACCAGCCATGTTGCGTCCGTGGGTAGTCGTTGCTGAACGATAGATTGGCATTGCTTAAATCCTTATAAAATATTTGGCTGTTGCTTACTTAGTTGTTTGCGTTTGGTTTTCTGAAGTTTGGTCTGCTGGGTAAACGTAGTCTAACCAGCCCCACTTATCTTCAGTGGTTCCATTGAATAGACCAAAGTAAGCCGCTTGAACTTTTTCAGTGATAGGACCGCGTTTGCCTTCACCTACTGTAATTTTGTCTACGCTGCGAACCGGAACGATTTCCGCCGCTGTGCCTGTCATGAATACTTCATCGGCAAGGTATAGCGCTTCACGAGCAATGTTCTCTTCACGGATCTCATAACCCATGTCTTTTGCTAGTGTCATGATCGAATCACGAGTGATACCCGGCAGAATTGCGCTGGTCGCTGGTGGCGTTGATAGCACGCCATTGCGTACTACAAAGATATTCTCACCTGCACCTTCAGAAAGGTAACCATCAACACTCAGAGCGATGCCTTCATCGTAACCATGACGGCGAGCTTCACCACCAACCAGTAGTGAAGATAGGTAGTTACCACCGGCTTTTGCTGCGGTTGGGATCGTGTTTGGAGCGGCACGGTTCCAGCTAGAAATCATCGCATCAACGCCGTTTTCTAGCGCTTCTTCGCCTAGGTAAGAACCCCAAGGGAAAGCAGCGATGATCAGCTCCATCTCAGTATTTTCTGGCGGGCAGACACCCAAACCAACGTTACCTACGAAACCTAGAGGGCGGATGTACGCTGACTCTAGCTTATTTTGGCGTAGCGTTTCGCGAGTCGCTTCCATAATTTCTTCCTCAGTGTAAGGAATAGGGAAGCGATAGATTTTTGCTGAGTCTTTTAGGCGCTTAGCGTGCTCAGGGTGACGGAAAATAACCGGACCCTTTGGTGTGTTGTAGCAACGAACACCTTCAAATACGGAAGTACCGTAGTGCATTGCGTGAGTCAGGACGTGAACGTTCGCCTCTGCCCAAGGAACCATCTCACCGTTAAACCAAATATAGTCTGCCGTTTTAGCTGTCATGTTTGTGGTTCCTTATGCGTTTATCTTTTGTTGTAAGTTGTTGTTTGGCAATTCATTACGACTGATAGAGATAACGTCAACGGTACGCACATCCCACAGCTTTTCGATTTGATTGACTAAGAAAGAGATCGGACGGTCACTGTCTACAATGATCTCAACACTCGCCACTTTGCTTTCGTGGTTTTGAGTGCCCGCTACTTGCTTAACAATAA
Source organism: Vibrio sp. 10N.261.54.A5 (assembly GCF_041471145.1). Classification (NCBI taxonomy): domain Bacteria; kingdom Pseudomonadati; phylum Pseudomonadota; class Gammaproteobacteria; order Vibrionales; family Vibrionaceae; genus Vibrio; species Vibrio sp. 10N.261.54.A5. Next base: position 52,582 of record NZ_JBFRNU010000005.1, read on the forward strand.
AGCCACGGTGGCGGATAACACGAAGAACACGCTCTAGTAGTACAGGCTTATCATCGGCTTTGATGTCTAATAGGTATCTTTTCATGTTATGTGTTCTCCAACATCTCACTGTTTGAAGCACCTGGCGGTACTAGTGGCCATACGTTCTCTTCTTCATCGATAAGAACATGAAGTAGGTAGGCGGTTTTGCTCTCTAGCATCTCTTTTAGTGCTGGCTCTACTTCTTCTTTACGCGAGATGGTTTTACCCGGGATATCGAACGCTTTCGCTAGCATTACGAAGTCTGGGTTGTCATCTAGGATAGTTTCACTATGGCGGCCATCGAAGAACAACGATTGCCATTGGCGAACCATACCCAAGCGAGAGTTGTTAAGAAGTACCATCTTCACTGGGATTTGGCGGCGTTTCAGCGTGCCAAGCTCTTGCACGTTCATCATGAACGAGCCATCACCAGAGATAAGAATAGATTGGTCATCAGGACGCCCAACCGAAGCACCCATTGCAGCTGGCAAGCCAAAGCCCATGGTGCCTAAACCGGCAGAGGTAATGAAGTTCTGTGGATCGCGAGGCTGAATGTGCTGAGCTGCCCACATTTGGTGTTGGCCCACATCAGTCGATACGATAGAGCTTGCTGGCATCATGTCTGACAGTTGCTTCAACAGCAGTGGAGCAAAAATCAGATCACCAGGGTGGTCGTAACGCCATTTGAATGAGCTACGAAGACCTTCAGAGTGATGAACCCAAGAGGAGATGTCTTGGCTTAGCTCTAGTTGAGGCATGATCTTGTTGATGTCACCGCGAATTGGCGCATTGGCAAGACGCAGTTTGCTGAACTCAGCGGCATCGATATCGATATGGATAACCTTAGCATGCGGCGCAAAGGTATCGAGTTTGCCAGTTACTCGGTCATCAAAACGAGCACCGACAACAATCAACAGGTCACTCTCTTGAACCACAAGGTTAGCGGCTTTAGTGCCGTGCATACCCAGCATGCCAAGGTAGTGTGGGTCGTCACGTTCGATAGTGCCCAAGCCTTTCAGTGTGCTTACTGCTGGCATTGGGTTTAGGCGTAAAAACTCACGAACCGCATCGGTTGCTTTAGCAAGTTGAACACCACCACCTACGTATAAAACAGGACGGGTCGCTTGAGACAAAAAGTACTGTGCCTGTTCAATGGCATCAGTTGTCGCAACAGGAATTGCGGGTGGAGTAAATTCAGGAAGAGCGTTAACAGGTGCTTCTGCTAGTTGAACGTCTTTAGCGATATCGACGATAACCGGGCCAGGGCGGCCAGACTTTGCTACCACAAACGCTTCAGCGAGGGTTGGAGCTAGATCTTCAATATCAGTTACTAGGTAGCTGTGTTTAGTACATGACAGAGACATACCAATCACATCCATTTCTTGGAATGCATCGGTACCAATGTGGGAACTTGCAACCTGACCTGTGATAGCAACCAATGGGATTGAATCCATAAAGGCATCAGCAAGGCCAGTGACTAGGTTGGTTGCACCTGGTCCCGAGGTTGCCATACAAACAGCGACATCTTGTGTTGCTCTAGCCATGCCGATCGCGGCCATAGCGGCGCCTTGCTCATGGCGACATAGGATATGTTCAACCCCGCCGTCATAGAGTGCATCGTAGATTGGCATGATGGCACCACCGGGGTAACCAAATACGGTCTCAATTCCTTGTTGCTTGAGTGCGGATACGACTAGTTCTGCGCCTTTCATCGGAATTCTCCCGTATTACCTTTATTTTGGTAACTGTTTCCTTTGTCTCTGCACATCTTGTGCTCCCATTCTTCCTGTAAATCGGCAAAGCCGAAAATGCTCAAAAATATAAAAATCGAATGTTTAAATTAGAAAAAACCCCCGGACTTGTCAGTGCGGGGGTTTTTTCTAATTCGTGGTTACTTTCTTCCCACTCGCCCCCGCGCAGTCTTAATAATGACTACGATAATCAGGTTAATCAGTGCGTAAATGCGAGCGTTAAAAATCATAATATTCGAGTTTTCTCGTTTATTGTCTTCAGTAAATGTCTACATCTCTAGTGTTATCACACAAATCTGCCGCATGACAAGGGAAATGTCATTCTTTTTTCACATTAAAATACCATTCCACCAAGCTATATAACAACCTTATCGCTTTGGTGAGCAACGAATATCCAGAGCGAATACTTTTAAATCAAAGACAAAGGAAAGTTATGGGACTCGCGATAATTCATAGCCGAGCTAGTGTGGGTGTAGAGGCGCCAGAAGTGACCGTTGAGGTGCATATAAGCAACGGAATGCCTGGCTTCACGCTGGTGGGTCTACCTGAAACAACGGTCAAGGAATCTAAAGATCGAGTGAGAAGCGCGATCATCAATTCTCGCTTTGAGTTTCCATCGAAAAGAATCACGGTTAATCTCGCCCCAGCCGATTTGCCCAAAGAAGGTGGCCGTTTTGACCTGCCCATCGCGCTTGGGATTTTGGTGGCGTCAGATCAGCTTCCGACATCAAAAATAGCTCAACATGAATTTATCGGTGAGTTGGCATTGTCAGGAGAACTTCGATCGGTAAAGGGCGTTTTGCCTGCGACGTTAGCCGCCGACAGTGTAGAGCGATGCTTAGTTGTCCCACATCATAACGGTGATCAGGCTGCGCTGGTGGGCAAGGGAGCGCATAAATCTGCACAAACCTTGTTGGAGGTTTGTGCTGACATGTGTGGACAGGCTCAGCTTGGGCTATATAGAACGGAACATCATCAGGCTGATGTTTCAGTGCTTCGCGACCTACAAGATATTATCGGCCAACAACAAGGAAAGCGAGCTCTAGAGATAGCCGCTGCTGGGAATCATAACTTATTGTTTCTTGGCCCACCCGGAACCGGAAAAACTATGCTCGCTTCTCGACTGCGTGACCTATTACCTGAAATGAGTGATGACGAAGCGATGGAAACCGCGTCGGTGGCCTCGTTAACGCAACAAGAAATCAATCAATACAACTGGAAGCAACGACCTTTTCGCTCTCCTCACCATTCCAGTTCAATGGCGGCATTAGTGGGTGGTGGTTCGGTGCCTCGCCCCGGAGAGATCTCTTTAGCGCATAACGGCTTATTGTTCTTAGATGAGATGCCGGAGTTTGAGCGCAAGGTGCTTGATTCATTACGAGAGCCACTAGAGTCGGGCGAGATCATTATCTCCCGTGCTGCGGGCAAGACTCGTTTTCCTGCGCGTTTTCAATTGGTCGGTGCACTTAACCCAAGCCCTACAGGTTATTACGAAGGTAACCAGGCGCGCGCCAACCCACAGATCATCCTGCGTTACCTCAATCGCTTATCTGGGCCCTTGCTGGATAGGTTCGATATGTCATTGGAGATACCTCTGTTGCCAAAAGGAATGTTGGCCGAAGGCGGTGATCGCGGTGAAACCACTCAAGTAGTTAAGCAAAGGGTTAGGCAGGCGCGAGAGTTAATGCTATCTCGCAACCATAAATCGAATGCACTGTTAGGTAGCCGAGAAATTGAGAAGTATTGCCCATTGCGACGCGAAGATGCAGAGTTTCTTGAGACAGCACTACATCGCTTGGGTTTATCGATTCGTGCTTATCATCGAATTATTAAGGTGGCACGAACCATTGCCGACCTTGACGGTAACGAGCAGATCGAAAAGAAACATCTATCAGAAGCGCTAGGCTATCGCGCGATGGATCGCTTGCTGAAACAACTCACGGCTCAAGCTGTCTAGCAAGCAGAAAAAGCCTGCTTAGATGCAGGCTTTCGTTGGATTGCAGTTCATACTCGCTAAGGTTAGAACTTGTAGTTCAAGCCAACTGAAACGATATATTGAGACTCGTCGTAGAAGGTAATGTTCGAGTCGCTGGTGTCGTAGCCTGCCAGTGAAATAAACGACCAGTTTTCCCAATCCATGAATTGATCATACTCATAGGCGGCGAATAGGTTGATATTGTCGTCGCTGCGTTTCTTGTCGTAGATCGGGTTGCTCGCATCGTAAGAGCGTTGGTTGTAACCCGCTGTTAGTGCGTACTGGTGACGCCCCATGCCACCAAACAAGCTTACCTCACCACCGAATTGGTCGTAAGATTCAGCTTTACCATCAGCATCACGTGTTTGATAGATGACGGATGGAATAAGCATCATGGTACGACTGAGTGGCAGGCGATATTGACCTTTCAAGTAGAGAGTATTGGCATCTCGTTTGAGCTCTTGATCTTGAATATCATCCTTGTCGACATCTTTGGTCGCATAGGCCATGTCTAGCGAGAAAGCTGAGCCCGCAATGTTGCTTAGCTTCAAACGAAACGCATTGCCAGTTTCATCGGTCTTGGTGCGAGCTGATGTGGTGTTGTATGGATCAGCCCAAGTTTCACCAGACATAATGGTTGGCAGCAGTGAAGCGTCGATCACCATGCCTGACTCAAGTTGGTATTTGTAACCGACTTCGAGAACTACAGTACCTGTTGCTACATCATCTCGCGCGGTACCTGTGTATACCTGATGGTTTAGCTTTTCACCAAAGGTATAAGCAACACTACCTAAAGGAGCAACCAGAAAAGAGCTTTCCGAAGAAGCCTTCTGATCTGTGGATGAAAGATTGCTATCAGCATCGGTATTAAAGTTCGAGGTGGAAGAGGTAACCCCGGTATTGAGAGAGATTTCACCACTGAAACCTTGTTGGTCTGCAAGCTTGGCAAAAGCGGGAGAAGCCGCAACGCTCAATGCCAAGAGAGTTATTTTTATTTTCATTCAAGGGCTCCTTGCCCACCGGTTCTTAGGACGGGTTATTAATAGCAGTAAAGCTTTAAACTTCCAGGTTAATTATTTATCAATAATGATTTTTGAACTAGCAAAAAAAAAGGAAGCCGAAGCTTCCTTTCATCAATGGCTTACTTCTTTAATAAGAAGTTCACGAGCTCGAAGTACTCATCAAGAGAGTTGATACCTTGAGCTTCTACTAGGTAGCGGTTGTTAACCACAACAGCGGGTACACCTGAAAGGCCGCTGTCTTTGAATGCTTTGTCGAAGCGACGAACCATAGAATCTACAGCAAAGCCGTTATACGCAGCATCGAATTTCTTCGCATCAACGCCTTCGTCTAGGAAGATTTGACGCAGTTCTTCTTCATCACGTGGTGGCTTGTTCATTGTGTGGATGCGGTTAAACATCACTGGCACCATTTTATCTTCAACTTTCAGTGCAATCATTGTCGCGTAAGCTTTGCTCATTGGCAGACCCATGTTGCCACCCATGAATGAAACATGGTTCTTCTGTAGCTTAGCGTCTTTAGGTAGCTGTTGTTTTAGCTGCTGGATGATTGGCTCAAAGCTATTACAGTGTGGGCAGTAAAAAGAGAAGAACTCTGTCACCATTGGTTTTTTTGATGCTTCTAGGTCGAGAACTTTGTAGTGTTCACCTTCGTTAAATTTCGCAGCGTGAGCGGTAAGGCTCAACATGATCAATGAGAAAAATGCGAATAGCTTTTTCATTTATCCAATCTCCATTATGTTTGAATTTTTATCTAGTTGTATGTTGCGATTGCTGTTACCACTGAGGCATTAACGAAAGTGGTGGCTCTTGCAGGGTAGCAATTTGCTCTTTACAAGCAAGTACTTGTTGCTCCCAATATTTCGGATCATTAAACCACGGGAAGGCCAGAGGAAACGCAGGATCGTGCCATCGTTTCGCCAACCATGCCATGTAATGCACCATACGTAGACCGCGTAGTGGTTCGATTAGTTTCAGTTGTGCGGTATTAAAATCGCAAAACTCTTGGTAACTCTCTAGCAAAATATCCAGTTGCATCAGCTTATCTTGGCGCTCGCCATTGAGCAGCATCCACAGATCTTGTATCGCAGGGCCGTTACGTGCGTCATCAAGATCGACGAACATTGGCCCATCGCGCCACAAAATATTGCCAGGGTGGCAGTCACCGTGCAGGCGGATATTCTCAATGTTGCTCGGCCACTGGCTCTCTAGCTCTTTGATCAGAAGGTCAACGTCATTGAAGAAGGCATTTTCTAGGTGCGTCGGGATAAACTGAGAGTTCTCTAGAATCTTACGTGGCTGATAAAGGTATTCATCTAAGCTGATGGTCGGGCGATGCTGGAATGTTCTTCCCGCGCTGGCTTTATGAATACGACCAAGAAAGCGTCCTACGCCTTCCAATTGATCTAGATTGTCAACTTCATACTGTCTGCCGCCAACACTTTCAAATAGTGCAAATAGGTAGCCTTGGTATTCATGTAAGGTTGCACCGTTGATTCGCATTGGAGGCGCAACCGGCATCTCTTGTTCGATAAGCTCGAGTGCGAAGTCATGCTCTTCTTGGATCTGTGCCTTGTTCCAGCGTTGTGGACGGTAAAACTTAACGACGTAGCGCTTACGGTCTTCATCGGTGAACTGATAGACACGGTTTTCGTAACTGTTGAGAGCGAGAAGCCCGGATTCAGCGCGAACTCCGATGCTCTCCAGTGCGTACCACATGAAGTCAGGAGTCAGGTTATCAAAGTTAAAGGCTTGCATCGTCATAGAATAAAAAAGGCTCATTACTGAGCCTTTTTCCATTTATTGGGTTGTTATACCAAGCACTAAGGTGCGGGTATCAGAGCTTCTTGATAAAGCGGCTTTCGACTTCCATCGTAAACTCTTCATTATCCGAGAGTATAAACTGAATTGTCGAAACTGGTGAGCTCAGTTTTTCTGGGTCGGCGCCTAAACTGATAGGTAGGTTCAAAACCTCGCCTGGATCGACAGTAATCGTCTGTTTACCATACCAGATAGAATCGGGCAGTCCGCTAACACCGAGTTTGTACTCTTGCTCTTGTTGAGTCTTGTTGATCACTTTCAAGGTGTAGGTGTTTTCAACCAACCCTTGGTTATTGACTCTAAACAGTTGGTTTCGGTCACGCAGAACACTTAGGCCGGCAGGATCAACGCTCGCGATTTGGGCGAAGAACAAGCCCAGCATCACGATCAAGATAGCGCCATAGCCCAACAGCTTGGGACGCATTACCTTGGTCGAGTGACCTTCAAGTCTGTGCTCGGTGGTGTAATTGATCAGGCCTTTCTCATAGCCCATACGCTCCATCGTGTTGTCACAGGCATCAATACACGCGCCGCAGTTAATACACTCGTATTGCAGGCCGTCACGGATATCGATACCCGTAGGGCACACTTGTACACACAGATTACAGTCAATACAGTCGCCTAGACCAAGCTCTTTTGGATCGGCTTTACGAGAGCGAGGGCCACGGCTTTCACCACGTTCTGTGTTGTAACCCACGATGAAGGTGTCTTTATCGAACATTGCCGACTGGAAACGCGCGTAAGGACACATGTGCAGACAAACAATTGAACGCATCCAACCCGCATTGGCATAAGTACATCCAGCAAAGAACAGTACCCAAAACACCGGCCAGAAAGACGAGTTAAAGGTAAAGAAGCCAACCACTAACTCTTTGATTGGGATGAAGTAACCAACAAAGGTTAAGCCCGTCGCAATGGCAATCGCCCACCACGCAATGTGTTTGAGGGTTTTTCTGAGGATTAAATTGCTCGTCAGTTTGCCCGAGTCTTGTTTTCTTCGCTTATTGGCAGCGCCTTCTAGCTTCTCTTCGAACCAGATATACATGAAGGTCCAGACGGTTTGCGGGCATAAATAGCCACACCAGACGCGGCCTAAGAAGGTGGTTATGAAAAACAGGCCAAACGCGGCAATCATAAATAGGATCGCGAGTAGGGTCAGATCTTGCGGGTATAAGGTGGTGCCAAAGAAGTTGAACTGTTGGCTGCCGATATCGAGCAAGATCGCTTGACGTTCACCAAAGGGAATCCATGGGATAAGCGCAAAAAGTAAAAGTAAGAACCAACCGCCATAGCGACGCAGTTGTTGGAATTTACCTTTGCTTTCTCGAACATAGATTCGGTTACTTGGGTTAAATCGATCTCCATTACCTTTATGTGTTTTCGGGTTAAAGGTTTTAGGAGTCACATCTTTGATATCGATTTTATCCTGACTCATGGACTATCCTTTTTGTGGCTTGTTTGCCCGGTTAAGTCGGGCATGACGACATTACTTGAAAGTATGGTTTAGAGAACCTGTTGAAATTGAGCTTGGTGCATTTGTTGTTATCGCACTCACTCTTATTATTTTAGAAGATTCTTATGGATGGCGATTATAACGACAATCTTGTTCTCATTTCTTTAACGCTATCAACCTTTAACAACAAAAGTCATAACAGTTGTGACGAAAAAATAGCGAACAGAAACAAAAAAGCGACCTGGTGGTCGCTTTTTAAAATTGAGTGTTTTATCTATACGGCAATTGAGCTCTAAACTAACGGGCGACTAAAGAAGGCCACGTGCTTTTAGAATTGCGGTTTTGAAATCATCTTCTTGGTCTTTTTTCAGGCCCGGGATCATCTCATCTTTTTCGCTGTTGCGCATTTTTAGGTGATAGATAAGAACATCGTCAGTCAGTTCTTCAAGCTTGCCTTGGTAGCCCGCTTCTTTTGATAGCTTAATGATGAACTCTAATAGGTTAAGCTCTTGATCTTTCTGCCACTCAGGCTCCATCAGTTCAAGCAGTTCTTCAATGCGGTGACACTTCATACTTTATTTCTCCACAAATTTTATAATGATTTGTGGCTAAGGTATCAAATCGGGTAGGGAATACCAATGTGTAAACACATTTCAAGATGGGAGCGGGCAAGAAAAAAGCGCAGTAAAAACTGCGCTTTTTGTTAAGCGGCTTTAATCACTTTCGTTGTAGTCGGTGCTAATAAAGCAGTCTTCTCAACTAGAGTCATTGTAAGAGCCAATTTCTTAGCCGTTGGAGCAGCAACAAAGCCACTACGACGACGCATCGCACTACGGTTGGTGTGCGAGAACCTGACAGCTGTTGGGCGCATTAATTTACCTAACGGTCAGGCATATCCATTGCCAATCTAATGGCCTGATTTACCATGAGCTCCACCTCAATTGCTTGAAGCGTCACTCGTCTGGCTTTCGCCAATCCGAAGAATAAATCAGGATAATGATATGCATGCATATCAAGGCTTAGATTATCACTATCTAAGTTATCGATCGACGCCTGAGTGATAAATAGACGATATTAGAGCTAAAATAGTGTGAGCAGTATATTTGAGTTTGAACCTCTTTCAGGCTTAAGATGATGCTTTAAAGGAGGTGCATATGTCGTTCTTAAAGAAAACGTTAGCAAGTTTTGGAATTGGATCTGCCAAGGTGGATTCTGTATTGCAACAGGAAGTGCTTTATCCAGGCAAGAAGGCGAGCATTATTGTGCATGTCTATGGTGGCGCTCAGCCACAAGAGATCGACAATATCGATCTCAACTTGTGCTGTCGTTACGTCAAAGAAATTACTATGAATTCGCAAAGGCAAGAGGGCGGTCAAACACGTCGAATGCACCAGACATACTCGTTGGCCAAATGGAGCCTGCCGTATGCCTTTGTTATTCAGCCGGGTGAAACCCGTGATTTTGAATGTGAGTTTGATGTCCCGCTGAACACACCTGTCACGATTGGTGATTCAAAAGTATGGCTTGAAACGGGATTAGATATTGCGATGGCGATTGATCCATCGGATAAAGACATCTTAACGGTGCGCCCTGACGCACTCCTCGATGGTATTTTTAACGAGCTTGAAGCTCAAGGGCTGCGTATTCGCCAAGTGGAGTGTGAAGCGGTAGAAGGCTTTGAACTGCCATTTGTACAAGAGTTCGAGTTTGTTCCGACGACGGGTCCTTATCATGGCCGTTGGCGTGAGCTTGAGGTTGTAGCTCATCGTGATGAAACTGAGCTTAAGTTGTGGTTTGAGATAGACCGTAATCGCGATGGTGCAAAAGGCATGTTGGCGAGCTTGTTAGGCATTGGCCAACTGCAGCGTCAATTGAGTGTGCCATTGGATACGTCACCACAAGATGCGGGCAAGATGGTACTTGAGTATCTAGACAACGCATCTTAGTTAGCTCTTTGGTTCTGTAGCTTTAGAGACCTTAGCTTCATCACACCGTTTAGGCGTTATTAATGTCATAAAAGATGTCATAAAAATTTAAGCTTACACGTGTAAGCTTAATGTGCAATACTAGGCAAATCGAACATTTACTCTAGTAGGATAATCATGTCTGCATCATCGGCGAGCGAATACAGTGACATCGAAGAACGCGCCAATGCGATAACCCATGGCTTGGGTGTTGTGCTTGGCGTGGTTGGTTTAATCCTGCTGCTGATTCGTGCGTTTGACCATCAAGCCGACATACTGACTATTGCGAGTATGGCGGTATATGGCAGCAGTATTATCCTACTCTTTCTCGCTTCCACGCTTTATCACTCGATCACCACAGAAAAGACCAAGCGATTACTGAAAACTCTCGATCACTGTGCGATCTACTTATTGATCGCTGGCAGTTACACGCCATTTTTATTGGTGAGTTTAAGAACACCATTGGCGATGGGTTTGATGGCAGTGATTTGGGGTATCGCGCTAGTCGGAATCATTATGAAGATTGCCTTCGTCTACCGATTTAAGCGTTTGTCATTGGTGACTTACTTGGCGATGGGTTGGTTATCGCTGATTGTGGTTTATCAACTGGCGATGAATATCGAGATGGGTGGTTTGGTGCTACTAGCACTCGGTGGCGTGATTTACTCGTTGGGTGTGATTTTCTATGTGGCAAAACGCATCCCTTACAATCATGCCATCTGGCATTTGTTTGTGTTGGCGGGCTGCGCTTGCCATTTCTTCGCTATTTATTTGTACGTGACTCCGGTTTAGCGAGCCAGTACCTCAGTAATCTCAGCTTTAATCTGATATTCAGGGTGTTGTTCTAGGTCGAGCTTGATGAGCTTGCCTTCTTCACCCGTCTTTGGTCGTAGGTATGTGTCGGCCATTCGTTTGATTGATTTCCACACAGCAACTTCTTCTTCTGCCAACAACTCACCTTCTGCAGTAAATACGCTGATGTTAAGTGATACCAAAATGACCGCTTGAGTGCCTTGGTTAGTGATGGCTGTCGGAATGATAAGCTCACCATCTTCATAGCGACTTGCACCCAGTACAACATCCACTCCTGACTGAGACAGCTGTAAGCTTGGCTTTTTACTATTAACCACAATCGTAGTGCCACGCGTGTTCGTTGCGACAGGTACGGCTACGACAGGGGCTGCTGCAATAGGCGCTTCGATCTCTGATGTTGTCGCTGCTGTTTCCGTTTGCTTCGGTGCCACGTATTGCCAAGTAAAATCATCTTTGAGTAACACTTGTTTTCCATCAGGCAGTGTGACCATTTGATCAGCAAAGGCAGAACTTACGAATACTGAGTTTGCGAGCAATGCGCTAGCGAGAAGTACGTATGATTTCATCTGTGTTTCCTTGATTTTGTGCTTGGTTAACGTCGCCAAAAGGCTGGGAAGAATAGAACGATCAGCGTCAGTATCTCAAGCCTTCCCATCAACATACCAAGGCTTAATAACCACTTAGCAGCGTCTGGTAGGGGAGCAAAGTTACCCGTTGGGCCGATCACGCTACCCATACCCGGGCCAACGTTAGCTACCGCAGTAATAGCGCCCGAGATACTGGTGATTGGGTCTAAACCCATCGCGCTCAAGCCACCTGCAATTAAGATAATCGTAATAAAGAACATCAAACCAAATGCGACTAGTGAACGCACAATATCGTCATTCACCGGTCGCTGATTGTAGCGTTGAACAAACACGCCCGACGGGTGAATCAGTTTCATCATCTGCTTATGAAGCATGGTCATCGCGATCTGGAAGCGGAAGATCTTGATACCACCAGAGGTTGAACCTGAGCACGCACCCGCCATCATTAAAAAGGCAAACAGCGTGGTAGGCAAAGCGCCCCACGCGGTGAAATCTTCTAAGCCAAAACCGGTTGTGGTTACGACTGACACAATGTTGAACATCGAAACACGCATCGCATCCATGACTGTGTAGCCATCTCTAACCACCAACCATGTCGATATCACGGCACTGGTAACCAAGAATAGATAGGTGAAACCTCTCACTTGCGCGTCTTTGTAGAGGATTGAGAGTTTTCTACCACGCAGTGCGCTAACAAACAGTAGGAACGGCAGACCACCAAGGAACATGAACAGGGTTCCTACCCAGTGAGCACTGTTAGAGAAGTGGTTCATTGAGCCATCTGATGTTGAGTAACCACCCGTAGACAGTGTTGTGAAGGCATGATTGATTGCGTCAAAGATACCCATGCCTGCAAACAGGTAGCTAATGATGCACAACCCAGTCAGAACCAGATAAACCGCCACGATGTTCTTGGCGACCGTTTTCGCTCGTGGGCTGCTTTTATCTGACCAATCGGATGATTCGGTTTGGAACAGGCGCATACCACCGACGTTGAGCATTGGCAGAACCGCTACCGCCATAACGATGAAGCCGATGCCACCTAACCATTGCAGTATAGAACGCCACAACAGAATACTTGGAGCCATGCTGTCTAAGCCGCTTAATACGGTTGAGCCTGTCGTGGTGATACCAGACATGGTTTCAAAATAGGCGTCAATGAAGCTGATGTGGTTGATGAAGACAAACGGCAGTGCAGCAAAGGCACTGGCTATCGTCCATACCAGAGAGGTGATCAGGAACATGTCCCGTACCCCAAGTCGGAACTTAGCTGAACGGCCTAAGCTCAAGCAGATGAACGCCACAATGTGCGTGATCACTACCGACTGACCAAACTCGAGGAAGCCACCGGTGCCTGTGAAAAAGGCAACCAATGTAGGGATGTACATGAAAAGGGCGAGTTTTGATAACACTAACCCTATCACTAATAATATCGGACGAAAGTTGACCATAGCTTAATAGACCATAGCTTTAATTGATTACAGCTTTGTGCCGGAGCGCCGTTCTCACAAAAGAAAGTTGCGAGAAGAAGCTCACGAGAACAAGGCTATAAGAAGAACGGGCTCGGTTGGAATAGAGACTCAACATCCGGTACGTATTTCTTGTCCACTAGGAACATCACTACGTGGTCATCCTGTTCGATTACGGTTCTATCGTGCGCGATAAGTACTTCTTCTCCGCGAACAATCGCACCAATAGTGGTGCCCGGTGGTAACTTGATGTCGCCAATCGCTCGGCCAACCACTTTAGAGGTGGTTTCGTCACCGTGAGCAATCGCTTCGATCGCCTCTGCAGCGCCGCGACGTAGAGAGGATACGTTTACGATATCAGCACGACGAACGTGAGTAAGCAGCGCAGAAATGGTCGCTTGCTGTGGCGAGATAGCAATATCAATCACACCACCCTGAACAAGGTCTACGTAAGCACCACGCTGAATCAGTACCATTACCTTCTTGGCACCCATTCGCTTCGCCAGCATGGCTGACATGATGTTGGTTTCATCTTCATTGGTTAGGGCGATGAACACGTCCACTTGATCGATGTTCTCCTCGGTCAGCAGCTCTTGATCGGCGGCATCACCACAGAATACGATGGTGTTTTCTAATTCTTCAGACAGCTTCTCGGCGCGAGTGTAGCTGCGCTCGATAAGCTTGATACTGTAGCTCTGCTCAAGGCGTTTTGCCAAGCTTGCACCAATGTTACCACCACCGACAATCATGATGCGGCGGTACGGTTTCTCTAGGCGCTGTAGCTCACTCATTACTGAGCGGATGTGGTTACTCGCTGCGACGAAGAACACTTCATCATCGGCTTCAATGATGGTGGTGCCTTGTGGACGAATAGGGCGACCTTGACGGAAAATAGCGGCAACACGGGTATCAATGTGCGGCATGTGCTCACGCAAAGCAGACAATGCGTTACCAACCAGTGGACCACCGTAGTAGGCTTTTACTGCTACTAGGCTAACCTTCTGTTCAGCAAAGCTCACAACCTGCAGTGCGCCTGGGTATTGAATCAGGCGCTCGATGTAGCTGGTCACTAGCTCTTCGGGTGCGATCAGGTGATCGACTGGGATGGCACCTGATTTGAATAGCGCTTCTTTCTCTTCTAGGTATTGAGGAGAACGAATACGAGCAATTCGGTTCGGCGTATTGAAAAGAGAGAAAGCAACCTGACACGCAGCCATGTTGGTTTCATCCATGTTAGTTACAGCAACCAACATGTCGGCATCTTGCGCACCCGCTTCACGTAGTGTGTTTGGGTGGCTGGCATAACCGTTTACAACCCTAAGGTCGTACTTATCCTGAAGTTCACGAAGTCGGTCAGCATTACGGTCGACAATGGTGATGTCGTTGTTTTCACCAACCAGGTTTTCAGCAAGGGTACCGCCAACTTGTCCAGCACCTAGGATAATGATCTTCATAGCCTTTCTCTTTTCTTTACCGTGGTAATTCTAGTTATCTAACTTTATTTTGATAATGCACTAGAAAGAAACAGCGGCTAAGAAATAAATTCTTAGCCGCTGTTAGTTGTTATGCCTGTTTTACTAGAACTGCGTAGTAGAAGCCATCCATATCTTCTTCTCCAGGTAGTATTTGACGACCCGGATTTTCGATATCAGACCCAACCAGCGTTGCGTTCTCAGTACGTGCTAGGAATGCCTTCACTTGCAGCACGTTTTCTTGCGGCGTGATAGAACATGTCGCATAAACCATGGTGCCGCCTTCTTTCAGCTGACGCCACATTGCATCCATAATTTCGCTTTGCAGTTCAGCCAGCGCATCAATATCAGACGCACGACGTAGCCACTTGATGTCAGGGTGACGGCGAATGACGCCAGTCGCTGAACAAGGTGCATCAAGTAGGATACGGTCGAACTTATCACCCATCCACCACTCTTCTGGGTAGCGAGCATCACCACAAATTACGTCGGCACGCAGTTGTAGACGCTCAAGGTTATCGTAAACGCGGTCTAGACGTTTAATGTCGCAGTCAATCGCAACCACTTCAGTGTCTTGAGTGTGCTCAAGAATGTGTGCCGTTTTACCACCTGGCGCAGCACAACAATCTAAGATCAGCTCACCATCTTTTGGTGTTAGGTAGTCAACCGAAAGCTGAGCGGCAGCGTCTTGCACTGATACCCAACCTCTGTCGAAGCCAGGAAGCAAAGTAACATCACAAGGTGCAGCTAATTTTATGGCATCGGCTGCTTCTGGGTGCAATGTGTATTCAATGTTTTCGTTTTTAAGTAGTTCAACATACTCGTCACGAGTGTGGTGTTGGCGGTTAACGCGCAGCCACATTGGTGCCTTACTGTTGTTTGCTTCAACCAGTTGCTCCCATTGATCTGGGTAGCTCTCTTGAAGCATTTTTAGAATCCAGCTTGGGTGGCCGTATTTGCCTGCATTGTGACTAACGGCTTTCTCGTCCAGTTCTTCTTGGTCACGTAGGTAGCTACGTAGCACAGCGTTGATCAAACCACTCAGGCTTGGACCACGCAGTGTTTTAGTGCCCTCAACCGTTTCAGCAACCGCGGCATGCGAAGGGATACGCATGAAGCTTAGTTGGTAAATGCCCACCAAGATTAGGTGGTGGAATACACGCTTTTTACCTTTAAGCGGGTTTTCCATCAGTTCGTTAGCGATTGACTCTAAACGAGGCAGGTAACGAAGTGCGCCGTAGCAAATCTCTTGCAGTAGAGCATGGTCTCGTGGACGGATCGTTTTTTGAGCCGCAGGGAGAGCGTGTGACAGAGAGTGGCCTTTATCGACAACTTGGAATAGGACATTTGCAGCAGCAGCGCGAACATTCATGAGGGGTACCGAATATTTATTTGAATACATGAGGGCATCTCTGCCCTCGTAAAGGTTTTCTAAGCTGCGTAATTAGCAGCTTTAAAAGCGGATTAAGAAAGTTGTGTACCAACTTCAAACCAGCTTGCACGTGAGTTCAAGATATCCTGAACTGACATGGCTTTTTTACCTGGAACTTGCAGTTGTTCAAGAACAAGTACGCCTTGCCCTGTCGCAACATAGATACCAGTTTTATCCGCTTGCAGAATGGTACCTGCAGGCTTATCAGAAGTTTGCTCTGCCACACGGCTTTGCCATACTTTAATGCTGTTCTCAGCAGCTTCAAAGTGACTCATTGGCCATGGGTTGAAGGCACGAACGCAGCGCTCAATATGCGCAGCTTCATCACTCCAGTTGATACGCGCTTCTTCTTTGCTTAGCTTCTTCGCGTAGTTCGCAAGCTCATCGTCTTGCTTTTCTGCAACTGCTTTGCCAGAAGCGATGTCCGCTAGACATTCAACAAGCGCATCAGGGCCAAGGCCCGCTAATTTCTCGTACATAGATGCGCTAGTATCTGTCGCTTCGATAGGCAGCGTCGCGATACTTAGCATGTCGCCAGTATCTAGGCCGATATCCATCTGCATGATCGTCACGCCTGTCTCTTTATCACCCGCCCAAATAGAGCGTTGAATCGGAGCAGCACCACGCCAGCGCGGTAGGATAGAGCCATGTACGTTGATACAACCTAAGCGAGGCGTATCTAATACAACCTGCGGAAGCAATAAGCCGTAAGCGACAACAACCATGATGTCAGCGTTCAATTCAGCTAGCTCTTGCTTAGCCTCATCTGACTTGAAGTTTTCTGGTTGGTAAACCGGAATATTGTTTTCAAGTGCGATGTTTTTTACTGGGCTCGCAGTGAGTTTTTTACCGCGGCCTGCTGGGCGATCTGGCTGTGTGTAAACAGCAACAACTTCATGCTCCGAAGACAACAACGCCGCCAAGTGACGGGCGGCGAAATCCGGAGTACCTGCAAAGACAATTCTTAAAGACTGACTCAAGGTAGGCTTCCTTCTAATTTAGTAATAGCAGCGGTTATTAACCTTGTTTCTCGTTGAAACGTTTAATCTTCGCTAGCTTATCTTGGATACGTTTACGCTTTAGTGGCGATAGGTAATCAACAAACAACTTGCCTTCTAGGTGGTCAAGTTCGTGCTGAACACAGATAGCCAGAAGGTCGTCAGCGTCGAATGTGAATTCGTTGCCGTCACGGTCTAGTGCTTTAACCGTTACTTCTGCAGCGCGAGGTACTAGAGCTCGAGCGCCTGGTACAGATAGGCAGCCTTCTTCGATTCCATCTTCGCCGCGCTTCTCAGTAATTTCAGGGTTGATAAGCACCATTGGCTCATCACGTGTTTCTGAAATATCGATAACAACGATGCGTTGGTGGAAATCTACTTGCGTTGCCGCAAGGCCGATACCTTCTTCGTCGTACATGGTTTCAATCATGTCATCAACGAACTTTTGAATCTCTGGGGTAACTTCTTTTACCGGTTTCGCCACGGTACGTAGACGATCATCTGGTAATGTTAATACTTGTAATACAGACATATACACTCGAAATATTGAACTGTGCCGAAACAGCTTAAACCTTGTTGGCTCAATTCTAGACATTTTAGAGGTCAAATGACAGCATCCTGAAGGTAATTCTCAAATCAGATGTCATATATTCAGACCAAGGAACCTAGGTCATGCGTCATTTTTCTCCCATTTTTTCTCTTGTTTGTGCCTCGCTTTCGTTCGCCGCTACGGCTGAAAATAGCGCTCAACCTTTAACCATTAAGCAGGGCGCACCTGAGGCGTATGTGGTGGTAAAGGGCGATACCTTATGGGATATATCTGCGATGTATCTTGATAGCCCGTGGTTGTGGTCAAGGTTATGGCAGGTAAACCCTGAGATAGAAAATCCTCACCTTATTTATCCCGGAGACAAACTGTCGTTGGTTTGGATTAATGGTGAACCTGTCTTGAGCCTCAAGCCTGTTATCAAACTCAGCCCTAAGATTCGTGTTTCTGAGAAGAAAGCAGTACCTACCGTCAACGAGGGACTGGTTCTACCTTATTTACAGTCTGATCGCTTGGTAGAGCAGCAAGATATCGAATCGGCACAACGAGTATTAGGAACCAGTGATGGTAAACGTTTCTTATCGGGTGCAGACCGGTTGTTTATCTCAGGTAACCAACAACATCAAAAGTGGGGTATCTACCGCGCAGTTGAAACCTACCAACGGCAGCAACCCCAAGCGAGTATTACCTCTTTGCGACTGGTCGCCACTGCGCGCTTAAAAGAGGTGGATGCTGAGTTCAGCAGCTTGCAGATAGACACTCAGCTGCAAGAGGTGCTGCTTAATGACCTTGTGCTACCAGAACTTGGTGTTGATCAGGTGAAGCTCTCTACCACGTTTTATCCTGCACCTAGTGCGGCAGGTCAGTTTGCTAATATCTTGGGCTCATTAGATGGCAGCCAGTACAGCGCGAAGAATCAGGTAGTGGTGATCAACAAAGGTTCACAGGATAACCTTCGCCAAGGTTCTATGTTTACCCTCAGCGAAAGCGGTGCTGTGGTGTTTGGTAAGCAGGGTGAATACAGCTATAAAGAGTCTGCGGCGAGTAATAAAGTGCAGCTACCAAGTACCTCGCTCGGTAGCTTGATGGTCATTCGTCCTTATGAGTATTTTAGCCTCGCGTTGATCACTCAAAGTTCAAAGCCAGTAAGTAATGACATTGTGGCGGTATCGCCTTTGGACCTTGCAGTGACAGAAGAGGGAAGCGAGTGAATGAAGAGCAACTGATCGCTTGGTTAACGTTAAGTTTTATTCCGCAACTGGGTGGAAAGCGTCTTGCTCGCCTACTCAGTGTTGATTCTTCTTTAAATATTGTTGGTTACTCAGGGCAACAGCTGCAAGCATTGGGTTTATCAACCAAACAAATCTCCTATCTAAGAGAACAGGCCCCAAGAGAGGTAGAGGCTTGTCTCGCTTGGCGAGCTAAACAATCCAACCATCACATCCTGACTCCGAGTTGCCCACATTATCCTAAATTGCTGAGTGAGATTGCTTCGGCGCCTACTGTGCTTTTCGTTAGAGGTAACGTTGAAAAGCTGATTGAACCTCAAATCGCGATGGTTGGCAGCCGTAATGCCAGTATCGAAGGTCTACAGACGGCGAAATCATTCGCTAAAGAGTTTGTACAAAACGGTTTGATTGTCACTAGCGGCTTAGCGCTTGGTATTGATGGTTATGCCCATGATGGCGCACTAGATAAAGGAGGCGAGACTTTCGCGGTTTTAGGTTCAGGTTTGGATTCAATTTACCCTGCGAGGCACAGAAACCTAGCGGATAGGATTTGTGAGAATGGTGCGCTGATCTCAGAATTCCGCCCAAGCGCAAAACCAAGACCTGAACATTTCCCCCGTCGTAACCGTATTATAAGTGGCTTGTCGTTAGGAACCTTGGTGGTGGAAGCGGCTGAGAAGAGTGGCTCTTTAATTACCGCTCGCTAT
Organism: Vibrio sp. 10N.261.54.A5; assembly: GCF_041471145.1. Classification (NCBI taxonomy): domain Bacteria; kingdom Pseudomonadati; phylum Pseudomonadota; class Gammaproteobacteria; order Vibrionales; family Vibrionaceae; genus Vibrio; species Vibrio sp. 10N.261.54.A5. The sequence continues at coordinate 71,840 of NZ_JBFRNU010000005.1, forward strand.
GCCATGGAGCAAGGTCGAGAAGTGTTTGCGCTGCCCGGTTCTATTCATAGCCCAACCAGTCGCGGAGGTAACAGTCTCATCAAAGCTGGAGCATGTTTAGTGCAAAATGCTCAAGATGTTCTGATTGAAATAAAGAGTCTGTTAAACTGGTCTATAGATCAGCAGCCGAGCTTATTCGAACCTACGCCGAATGAGGGTGAAAATGAACAATTGCCATTTCCACAGCTGTTAGCTAACGTAGGATTAGAGGCGACACCCGTTGATATTTTGGCACAGAGAACCCATATACCTGTGCATGAGGTCATGATGCAGCTTTTAGAGCTTGAGCTCTCAGGGCATGTTGTTGCAGTTTCCGGTGGCTATATTCGAAAGGGGAGAGGCTAAGCTATGATGATGGACATACTGATGTACTTGTTTGAAACCTACATCCATAGCGATTCTGAATTGCAGGTGGATCAAGACGAACTTGAAGATGAACTTCTTCGAGCGGGGTTTCACCAAGATGATATTTATAAGGCTCTCCATTGGTTAGAAGACCTTGCTGCACTGCAAGATACCGATAACCAAGCGGCGATTACTATGTGCTCTAATACCTCGATGCGTGTTTACACAAGTAAAGAGATATCACGTATTAATATGGAGTGTCGTGGTTTCTTGTTGTTCCTTGAGCAGATCAACGTCCTCACGACAGAGATTCGTGAAATGGTGATTGATCGTGTCATGGGGTTAGAGACCAATGAATTTGAGTTGGATGATCTGAAGTGGATTATCTTAATGGTACTGTTCAATGTACCGGGTAATGAAAGTGCTTACACGCAAATGGAAGAGCTGTTGTACACCAAAGAGCAAGGTATCTTGCATTAATACAGGCTTATCATGAGTAGTAAGATTGATAATCAGCTTTTTTCAGCACATGAACATGCGTTAGAGCATGAACCATGTCCACAGTGTGGTGGGGAGCTTCAGCTTCGCCATGGTAAGCACGGCCCATTTTTAGGCTGTAAGCAGTATCCGAGCTGTGATTACATCAAGCCTCTTCATCAAAATGATGGTCATGTGGTGAAAGAGCTGGGCGTTCCGTGTCCTAAATGCCAAAACGAATTGGTATTAAGGCAAGGTCGCTTTGGGATGTTCATTGGCTGTAGCAGTTATCCAGAGTGTAATCACATCGAATCTTTGGACCAACCGAAAGAACAACCTGAAGAGCAGCCACTTGTTGCCTGCCCTGAGTGTGGTCGAGGCCACTTGGTTGAGCGTAAATCTCGCTATGGCAAAACCTTCTATGCGTGTGATAACTACCCTAAGTGTAAGTTCGCCGTTAATCAGCCACCTGTTATAGGTCGTTGTGAACAGTGCCAGTTCCCGTTGTTACTTGAGAAGAAAACAGCCAGTGGTACCAAGAAGCAATGCGCTGATCGCAAGTGTCACCACATTCAATCTCAATAACTCGATATTATAGACACAAAAAAACGGCGCTCACTGAGCGCCGTTTTTGTATCCAATAAACTTTTTATATCAATAAGCCAATGTAGGCTTACTTCATCTGCTCAGCAAACTCATGCACAGCAGGGTAGGCTTGCTTATCAAGAATCTCAGCCAATGAGCACAAAGCTCTTTGTAATTCTGCGTTGTAGTCAGCGCTCACGTTAATGTGACCCATCTTGCGACCTGCACGCTTTTCTTTGCCATACCAATGAACATGACAACCACCTTGAGCAAGAATAGCCTCAGGAAGAGTATCTTCGCCAAGAATGTTGATCATTGCGGTTGGACGAATCAGTTTAGTGCTACCTAGTGGCATGCCACACACTGCACGTAGGTGGTTTTCAAACTGACAAGTCTCTGCGCCTTGTTGCGTCCAGTGGCCCGAGTTATGAACACGTGGTGCAATCTCATTAACAAGCAGTGAACCTTGAACATCAAAGAACTCAAGTGCTAGCACGCCAACGTAATCTAAACGCTCAGCAATGGCAGTGAACATGGCTTTAGCTTGCTCTTGCAGTTCAATGTCATCAATCGCTGTCGATAAGCTCAACACGCCGTCGGTGTGAACATTCTCAGCCAGTGGATACACTTGAACCTCGCCATTGGTATCACGAGCACCAACCAGTGATACTTCGCGGTCAAACGGAACAAACTCTTCAGCCACAATCGCTTGGTTGTCGGTCGCGGTAATGCACTCAGTCATTTCTGCCCAAGTCGCGTCAACATTGTCTAATGTCTTTAAGCGCCATTGGCCCTTGCCGTCGTAGCCGCCAAGTGTGCTCTTCAACACCATTGGTAAGCCAACGTGAGCAATTGCAGCGTCAAAGTCTTCGCGAGAGTTAACCACGTAGTACTTAGCATTCTTCACGTTCGCTTCGTCTAACAGGGCTTTTTCAAGACGACGGTCACCGCCAGCTTTGATTGCTTCTGTTGTCGGTAAGAACTTACCGCTGCGCTCACACACCTCAAGTACATCGTGAGGAATATGTTCGAATTCAGCAGTAATGACGTCCGCACGCTCAATCGCATTTTCTAAGCCGTTACCTAGAATCGCTTGCGTTAATGGGTGAACAATATTTTTGCTGCCAACATCAAAAGCAGAAATTTCAATATTCAGCGGTGCCCCAGCTAGGGACATCATGCGAGCAAGTTGGCCCGCGCCTAACACAAGAACATGCATGGAAATTAGTCCTCTGCAGGGTTTGGATTAGCCAAAACCGTTTCTGTTTGCTCAGAACGGAATGCTTCTACTTTTGCCATTACTTCTTCATTGTGTGTACCAATGATTTGAGCCGCTAGGATGCCTGCATTGGCAGCGCCAGCTTCACCGATAGCCAAAGTACCTACCGCGATACCTTTTGGCATCTGCACGATAGAAAGCAGAGAGTCCATGCCTTTCAGTGCTTTAGACTGAACTGGAACACCCAGAACTGGTACGCTTGTGAAAGCAGCAGCCATGCCCGGAAGGTGCGCTGCACCGCCAGCACCAGCAATAATTACTTTAATACCGCGCTCTTTCGCACTGGTTGCGTAGTCTGCAAGCAACTGAGGTGTGCGGTGAGCAGAAACCACTTTTGTTTCGTACGCCACGCCAAACTGATCCAACATTTCTGCAGCTAGCTTCATTGTTGGCCAATCAGATTTAGAACCCATGATAATACCGACAGTCATCTCAAACTCCTTCAGGTACGATTTAATTAGTGATTAGATATTTTGCGCGCATTATACGGGTAAAATTACTTAAGGAAAACGTTTGCGTCAGTCTAAGTTGTTAATTGATACATTTTATAAACAAATAGCTTTAGTCACAGTGAATGATAATTTGTACACTTAGCGAGTTCGATAACTGACTTAATGAGGCAACCCGTGGATAACTTTCAACATACATTGCAGGCATTACAACAAGGTGAAGTCATTGCTTACCCGACCGAAGGCGTTTTTGGGGTTGGTTGTGATCCTGATAATCCACATGCCATCAAGAAATTACTCGAGTTAAAACATCGTCCAGTTGAAAAGGGCTTGATCTTGATTGCTGCAAGTTACGAGCAGCTGCTTCCTTATATTGATGAAAGCCAGTTGACGGAAGAACAGTTGGTAACAGTGAAAGCGACATGGCCAGGTCCGGTCACTTGGATTATGCCAACCAGCAGCAAAGTTACTGACTGGGTCAGCGGCCAGTTTGATTCCATCGCGGTACGAGTGACGGATCACCCTTTGGTTCAAAGAATGTGTAATGAGTTCGGCAAGCCGTTAACCTCTACCAGTGCCAACCTGACTGGCGAGCCGCCTTGTATGACGACTGAAGAAGTTCAACAGCAACTGGGTCAACACTTAGTCGCGATTCTAGAAGGCCAAACGGGTGGCCGTGAGAAGCCAAGCGAAATTAGAGATGCAAAAACGTCGAAAATATTAAGACAGGGTTAAACCCTGCAGAGGAAGTAAGATGTCAGCAATTGATAAAGAAGCAGTAAAGCAGTTTTTACTGAGCCTACAAGATTCGATTTGCCAGCAGCTTGAGCAAGCTGATGGTGTAGCGTTGTTTGAAGAAGATGCATGGGAGCGAGAACCTGGCGATCGTCTAGGTGGCGGTGGTCGTACTCGCGTGATGACCAATGGTGCTTTATTTGAACAGGGTGGAGTTAACTTCTCTCACGTCGCTGGTAAAGCAATGCCTGCCTCTGCAACCGCTCACCGTCCTGAGTTAGCCGGACGTAAGTTTGAGGCGATGGGGGTTTCATTAGTTATCCACCCTAAAAACCCATATATCCCAACCTCACACGCGAACGTTCGATTCTTCATTGCGGAAAAAGAAGGGGAAGACCCGATTTGGTGGTTTGGTGGTGGTTTTGACTTAACGCCATTTTATCCTGTCGATGAAGATTGCCAATCTTGGCATCAAACTGCTAAAGATCTTTGTGCGCCGTTTGGTGATGATGTTTATCAAGAACACAAAGAGTGGTGTGATAAGTACTTCTATCTTCCTCACCGAGACGAAACACGTGGTGTTGGTGGTCTGTTCTTTGATGACTTAAATGAGTGGGGTTTCGATAAGAGCTTTGCTTATATGCAGGCTGTCGGTGAAGGTTTTGCTGCGGCGTACTTACCTATTGTCGAGCGTCGCAAAGATACACCTTATGGCGAACGTGAGCGTGACTTCCAACTATACCGTCGTGGCCGCTATGTTGAATTCAACCTAGTTTACGACCGTGGTACCTTATTTGGCCTGCAAAGCGGTGGGCGCACAGAGTCTATATTGATGTCGATGCCGCCGTTGGCTCGTTGGGAATATCGCTATGAACCGCAAGCGGGCTCACCAGAAGCTCTGCTTTATAGTGACTACCTCAAACCTCGAGTTTGGTAGTTCTTCCTTCCTTATAGGGATAGTGATAGGGTCATCTATATAGATGACCCTTTTTATTATTTCTGTTAGGTAAGGATATGACACAGCAAGTAGATCGTTATGCCGTTTTCGGTAATCCTATTGGGCAAAGCAAATCGCCATTCATTCACGCATTATTTGCTCGCCAAACCAGCCAACAACTTACCTATACAGCATTACAGCCAGAGCACGGTCAATTTATCACTGCTGCCAAAACCTTTTTCAGCGAAGGTGGTCGAGGGTGCAATGTCACAGCGCCTTTTAAAGAAGATGCCTATCAGTTAGCCAATCGCCTAACTGAGAGAGCTGAACTAGCTGGTGCCGTAAATACCCTTAAGAAGTTAGATGATGGAGAGATCATTGGTGATAACACCGATGGTGAGGGCTTAGTTCAAGACCTGCTTCAACATCAAGTCACGCTAAAAGGAGCACGTGTTCTTCTTCTTGGCGCTGGTGGTGCTGCGAGAGGAGTGATTCAACCTCTTCTCGACCAAAAGCCACAACAGCTGGTGGTCGCTAATCGAACCAGCTCCAAGGCTGAACTTCTGGCTGAGATGTTTTCGTCGCATGGCAACATCAAGGGGATGGGGCTAAGTGATGTTAATGAAGGCTTTGATGTCATTATTAACTCTACCTCATCTGGTCTAAGCGGGCAGCTTCCTGAAGTGTCTGAGGTGATTTTCAATTCTACTAGCGCCGTTTATGACATGGTTTATGGATCTGGAACGACGGTATTCAATCAATGGGCATTAGATAATGGTGTTCATGCTGCTTATGATGGTTTGGGTATGCTAGTGGGGCAGGCAGCAGAAAGCTTTATGCTTTGGCGTGGTCTTCGTCCGGGAACAAAACAGATTTTAAGAGAATTACGTAAAAATCTAGAGATGTAATGGGGTGTTTATAAAAAATGAATCAATCAATTCTATTTCCTGATATCCAAGATTGGGATGAAGAGAGCCGAACAATCACGTTCCCAGCACAACAGTCGGGCGCATTGATTGAATGTGTCATGTCTATTGAGGAATTATCACGATTGGCAGGTAAAGATATAGAAGAAGGCGATCAAGCTTTAGTTATCTTTTCAGAGTTACGTTTCGATATTGAAGAGCTAGCGGAAGAGTTAATAGAAGAAGAGGAGTATGACTCCTCTAATCGGATTCAGATCAAAGCGCTTTAGACTGAAATTACAGAGTCTAGATAGTCATTTTTATTCTGAACGTAGTTGTCTGCAGACTTCTGTAGAAAGGCACGCTCTTTATCATTTAATGGGCGAGCTTGTTTTACTGGGCTTCCTACATAGAGGTAACCGCTTTCAAGTACCTTGTTTGGTGGCACTAAGCTACCAGCACCAATCATCACTTCTTTTTGGATAATCACGCCATCCAACACGATCGCTCCCATACCAACAAGTACACGATCCTCAATAGTGCAGCCATGCAGCATTACTTTATGCCCGATAGTGACATCATTACCTATTAAGAGAGGATAACCGTCAGGGTTTTCAGCATTCTTATGGGTGACGTGCAAGACACTACCATCTTGGATATTCGTTCTCTCTCCAATATGAATGTGGTTCACATCCCCTCGAGCTGCAACCAAAGGCCACACGCTAGAGTCGTTACCGATTTTGATATCACCAACCAGTACTGAACTGGTATCTATATAGACACCTTGCCCAATCTGAGGGGATATTCCTTTATAACTGCGTATTGAACTCATAAATCCTCCTTTATATAGGCACCTTAAGCCCTTAATTAAGAGGAATACTAGTGAAAATGGGGTGTTTTGAACAAAAAACGCTCGAACAATCAAAAAAGTAAGAAAAACTTCAAAAAGGGCTTGCCAGTGTGATCGAAATCTCTATAATGCCACCTCGCTGACACGGGATGGCTTCGTAAGAAACCAAAACGAATCAGCAGGTCAAATTAGCCAAGCTAAGCGCTTGAAAAAAGTTT